>CAZTTU010000152.1:0-6275 GCA_964616045.1 uncultured Verrucomicrobiota bacterium
GTGGAACAACAGGCGGTGGAACAACAGGCGGTGGAACAACAGGCGGTGGAACAACAGGCGGTGGAACAACGGGCGGTGGAACAACGGGCGGTGGTGGGGCAGTTACAATTCAGCCGGTCGGGGGTGCTGGGGGTGCAAGCGGCAATGGTGGAATGGTTCCTGGCAGCGTTGGTGGTACGACCGGCGGAGGTTTGCCAGATCCGAGTGGTGGTGGCACCGGCGGAGGTTTGCCAGATCCGAGTGGTGGTGGCACCGGCGGCGGTTTGCCAGACCCGAGTGGTGGTGGCAGCGGCGGAGGTTTGCCAGACCCGAGTGGTGGTGGCAGCGGCGGAGGTTTGCCAGACCCGAGTGGCGGTGGCACCGGTGGACAGGGTGGTGCAGGAAACCCTCCTGTCGCAGTGGGAATGCCGGCTCCTTCACCCCGATAGACGGGACATTTTCTCTTCCTGCCATCTCCCGAGGACTCTTCTGTTTAAGAGGCGCTTGTTGATGGTGGTGTGACTAGACGTCTGCTTCATTGCTTAATTTCGGCCAATGCCTCGGCGATTTGTACTGCGTTCAGGGCAGCACCTTTAAGGATTTGATCGCCTACTACCCAGAAGCTCAATCCGTTTTTCATCGCGGAGTCTTTGCGGATGCGGCCTACGGCACAGTTGTCCTTTGAAGCCATGTCCAGTGCCAGTGGGTAGATATTCTTGGAAACATCATCGAGAAGGTCGAGTCCGGGCACTTTTCTTAGGATGCGCCGCGCGGCATCCACTGTGCAGGGCTTAGTAAACTCCGCATTCACGGCGACAGAATGCGCGCGGTACACTGGGATGCGCACACAGGTAGTGCTGGCTCGGAACCGTGGATGATGCATGATCTTGCGACCCTCGTTTTCCATCTTCATCTCTTCCTTGGTGTAGCCGTTCTCTAGAAATCCATCCACATGCGGCAGTGCGTTGAAGGCGATTTGGTGTGGGTACACATCCTTTTTCACTTTGCGTCCTTGGGCGAGGGCTTTTATCTGTTGTTCTAGTTCCACAATCCCCATCGCACCACTGCCTGACACGGCCTGATAAGTTGAGGCAAAAATGCGCTTCACGCCAAAGACCCGGTGCAGGGGGTGCAGTGCCATAAGCGTGACGATGGTCGTACAGTTTGGGTTTGCGATGATGCCCTTGTGTTTTTTTACGTCGACCGCGTTGATCTCCGGCACCACCAGCGGCACGGTTTTATCCATGCGAAAGGTGCTGGAGTTATCGATGACCACTGCGCCGGCCTTGGTAGCAAAAGGTGCGAATTTTTTACTGATGCCGCTGCCGGCACTGAAGAGGGCAATGTCCACCTCTGTGAATGAATCCTTGGTGAGCTCGCGAACAGTGATAGGCTTACCTCTGAAGTGTATCCGTTTCCCAGCCGAGCGCTTGGAGGCCAGAGGCACGAGCTGATTCACAGGGAAACGGCGCGTCTCCAGCACTCGGATCATTTCCTGTCCGACTGCACCGGTGACGCCCACCACGGCAATGTTGTACTTTTTGTTTTTCATCAAAGAGCGGGAAGATACCTGAAAAGAGTTTGGTGTCAAAGGGTCAAAAAGGCTCGCTGAAACGCAAGATCATGTGGTTTGCTGAGGTTTGTGACGGAGGAAACAACCACTCGACCGGCGTGCCGCAGGGATGTCCCGATAATTCTGGCCATCTATAACGCCGCGGTACTGGAGCCAGCTTCGGCCTATGAGGATGTGCCGCATACGCTGCCGCAGCGCAAAGAATGGTTTGATTATTTCATGCGTCGAAATTTCCCGATTGTGGTGGCTGAATGTGACGGCGTGGTTGTAGGTTGGGGATCGCTTGGGCCGCACCAGGAGCGCGCAGGTTTCCGATTCACCGGTTCGGTGGCGTTGTACGTTGCCGGCACCCATCGTCTTCGTGGTATTGGTGGGCAATTGCTCAAGGCACTATTGAAGGAAGGACGCAAACGGAAGATTCACGCCGTTGTTGCCGCAATTGATTCCCGAAACGAAGCCAGCCTTAAGCTCCATACCAAGCATGACTTCACCCAGGCGGGAGTATTTTGTGAGGTGGGGTGTAAATTTGGTGAATGGCGCAACGTGGTTTACCTGCAGCGATTGCTGGATGATCGCGCTGGGCCGAACGCATAAAAAAAGGCCCCCTTCAGGAGAAGGCGGCCGGTGAATTTTACAGGTGATTACTGCTTGCCGGGAGGCGTTTGGCCACCTTCACGTCCACGGTTGCGGAATCGCTCAATGGCTTGGCGCCTCTCTTCATTGCGCGCAGCTTCCTTGGGATCACTGACGCGGAACCGGCTGCTGGTTTCCTCCGTGGGGCTGGCCAGTTCGTCGAGCCGTGTTTCCACCGAGGCAATCATGGCCTGAAAATCAGGATCGCTGGTAGCGCTCTTGACGCTGGTGAGGATGCTCCTGCGATTATTGATGGCATCAGCACTGAGGTCCTTGCCTTCGCCAAGACGCTGGAGTTCGCGTTTTGCAGTATCGCGCGAACCGCCGCCACGCCCAAATCCGCCAAACCCACCGCGGCCACGGTCACGGCCTTCACCGCCTTCACCACCAGCGGCACGGTCGGCTTCCCGTTGTGCTCTTGCAGCTTCTTCCTCTTCCATTTTAACAAGCGACTCCTTGAAGCGCTCCACTAGGATTTGTCCGGCGGCGGCGTGATCATCAATGTGGTCGTTTATGACGCTCCAGAGCTCACCTTTCGCCCGGTCACTGACATCAGCACCGTAATAGGAAGCAGCCAAAATTGGCACGGCATTTTTTTCCATCACTTCCCTGAAATACCTCAAGGCTTCGCGATTAAGATTGCCATCTTCAGAAATCAATATTTCGCCGGCCTTTTCAGCAAACGATGTGTCCTTGTACCGTCTCAAGATGCTCCACAGTTCACCAGTGGCACGCTGATCGGTGCGAGTGGGAACATCCGGTGCGTCCGGTGGATTAAGAATCAAATCTTTCGCTGCTCCAAGTACTTGATCTGTATGCTTGTGCTCGCCTTCGGCAATTTGCGTGAGCATGCGGTCGATGAGGGATACTTCCACACCGCTGGCAGTAACTCCCAATGTTTTTACCAGCACGCCTTCGGCCTCGTTGGTGGCAATGCGCCCCAGAGTCTCGAGCAAGCCTAGACGCAGAGAGGAGGGCATCATTTGCCCTCGGTCACCACCGGGGCGCTGACCTTGGCCTCGGTCACCACCGGGACGCTGACCTTGGCCAAAACCTCCACCGGGGCGTTGTCCTTGACCGCGACCAGGTTGGGCGCAAAGCGCGCCTGTCAATGTTGTGACAAAAAGCAAACTAAGGATACGTTTCATAATAATATTTTTCTGGTTAAATTAAAGATTGATTTGTTCAGCGCCTATCTGCCACCTGGGCCACGACCGCGATCACTACCACCGCGACCTCCGCCCAAAAGCCCGCGAAGGAGGTCTCTTTGACCGTTTTCTCCGCCTAATTCCTCAAGTTTGGCTCTTTGTTCGGGAGTCATCATTTCTTTATATTTTTCGGTGACGTCCGTAAACATCGCGCGCATTTTCTCGCCGCGTTCCTCACGGGAAAGTTCCTGATTACCCCAAATCTCTCGCATTTTGGTGCCAATTTCATCCCGCTGGGTTTCGGCATAGGCACGCATTTCCTCCATTTGTGTGCTGGTGATGTTGAGTTGTTGGCGCATGCTCTTGCGACCAAACTCCTTGTCCAAGGATTCATCAAGGAAGCTGGCAATGGCGGGTACAGCATCGTTGCCGGCATCATAGAGGCTCTCAAAGTAGTGGATAACGCGGCGCTGCGAAGCAACATCCTCACCAGTGGTGCTGTCATCAGCTAACTTCTCGATGAGACCATTCGCGTCGGTCACCACGCCTTTAACTTCCACCTTTGCCTCGACTACTTCCACTACTTTGGGAGCGCGGCTGGCTTCGGCCTTGGCCTGAGCAAGTTGCTTCCTCAAGGCGGCGATTTGCTGGTCTTTTTCCTCGGTATTGGCTTTTGCCTCTTGGCTTGGGCTATTACTCTTACCACATCCAGCCACCAACAAAGCGACCGATGAGCTGACAATCAGGGTTGCAACAATTTTCATAGTATTACCTTACTGGGGTGTCAAACGCCTACATTTGATGGGCGGTTACACATTGGGTGCATTTTCTCTCTTTAATTGAATGGCTGTCCAGCTAAATTAACGAGGGTGGGCAGGATGTTTCCGGGGTTTTTCGTTAAAATGGGTGTAATCCATAGATTAACATAAACGGAGGCAGGGAAACTGGCTCGTAAAGTTATTGGCTGATTTTCTGGGTTGCTGCTCCCAATGTCTTGGGCGATGCCCCTCGCAGTTTATTGATGATGGCCGGCAGAGTATCCAAAAGATGATCCACCTCTGCGTTCGTGGAATATTTGCTCAAGCTTAAACGTATGGACCCCAGTGCGTGCTTCAGCGGAACACCCATGGCGGTGAGCACGTGGCTAGGTGCGAGTGAACCCGTGGTGCAGGCCGAGCCGCTGCTGGCACATAAGCCCTGGCGATCAAGCAGAAGCAGGATTGCCTCCGCTTCGCAGTCTGCAAAATTAAGGTTGCTGGTGTTGGGAAGGCGCGGTTCCTTGGCACCGTTGCGCGTCACGCCCGGAATGCGCTCCATGATGCCATCTTCCATGCGATTGCGTAGGGTGCGGATGCGATCAACATCATTTTCCAAGCTCGCCATGGCTAACTCGGCAGCTTTGCCGAAGGCGACAATGTACGGGACATTTTCAGTTCCGCCACGCCGACCGGATTCCTGACCACCTCCAATCACGTATGGCTGCCACGCCACGCCTTGGCGCGCGTAGAGCAGGCCGATGCCTTTGGGAGCATGAAGTTTGTGTGCGGAGAGCGAAAGGAAATCAACGCCCATGGCTTTGACATCAAGCTCGAGCTTGCCGGCAGTTTGTACAGCGTCAGTATGGAAGAGAACTCCTTTGGCCCGGCAGATGGCAGCGATCTCCTCAATGGGAAACACCACGCCGGTTTCGTTGTTGGCCAGCATCACGGAGACAACTGCTGTGTCCTCGCGGATGGCCTCCTGCAGTTCGTGCACATCAATTTGCCCGGCGCGATCGACCGGAATCCAGCTCACCTCGCCGCCACGCTTCTCATGCATCTGGCCAAACTTGATGTTTGCCGAGTGTTCGACTGCCGTGGTGATGATGTGGCGTTTGCCGGGTTGGGTGATGAGTGTGTTGTTGAGGGCGGCGTTGCTGCTCTCGGTGCCGCAGCTGGTGAAAATGATTTCGCGCGGCTTGGCATTGATCAGCGCGGCGACTTTTTCGCGTGCTTCAGTGACGGATTCATTTACACGATTACCAAATGAGTAAGCACTGGAGGGATTGCCCCATTGCTCCGTGAGATAGGGCAACATAGCCTCCACCACCTCCGGAGCTACACGCGTGGTAGCATTGTTGTCAAAATAATATATGGTTTTGTCGCTCATAGGCAAAGCTGCGAAGCTGACCGTCGCGGGTGAAAAGTGAGTTAAACAGTGTTTCTGGTCTAAAATCAAAGCTTTTTCTCGTCAATGATCCATAGGAGCAGTATTTTTTAGCGCTCCTCAACACATGAAAACAGGCTTATTAATGTTTTGGTTTGGTCTTGGAATGGGATTGATCCTTGTGGTCGGCGCCCGCGGTGGTTTCGCACCCACGAAAAACTTAGGCGAGGGGATTGTTCCGTCTAATGGCGATGAATGCGATATGTGTCGTATTCCGGGGAGTCGGATTTCGCTCCAGATGGCTTCGTTCAAGGAAGCCCAATTTACCGTTGATCCAGTGCGACATGACAAGGCTACCATTGCCAAAACACTTGCGCACAAAATTATTGGACCGGACCTGGCGCTGGCGGAGGTTCAGGTGTTTAACGAGGCACGCGTGCCGGATATGCCCCGCGTGCGCACCGCTGCGGAGTGGCAGTCCAAGGCCGATCAGATGCGCCGGGATGTGCTGGACAAGGTGGTGTTTCGCGGTGACGCAGCGAGGTGGCGAAACACAAAGCTGAAGGTGGAGTGGTTTGAAACAATTGAGGGACTGCCGGGTTATCGGATAAAGAAGCTCCGCTTTGAGTGCCTGCCCGGCTGGTGGATCCCGGCATTGCTGTACGAGCCTCTGATATTGAAAGGTAAGGTGCCGGTAGTGATGAATGTGAACGGCCATGCTCGGACAGGTAAGGCCACGGGCTACAAGCAGGAGCGCTGCATCAATCTTGCCAAGCGCGGCATGGTTGTCCTTAACC
>CAZTTU010000153.1:0-6201 GCA_964616045.1 uncultured Verrucomicrobiota bacterium
TACGTTGCGACAAACTCATCCTCTCGGCCCTACAGCACACCGCTGAGGCCTATCTACACAACCACAGCGACAATCTGCCTATTCACAAACTCCTTAAGACTGCCCTCCCTCAACTCAAACGTCGGGCCAACAAACTCGCCAAGGCGTTAAATGATCTCCCGGCTACGATTACAGTTTCCAACGGCGAATCCCAAATTGGTGGCGGAGCTTTGCCGCAGGCTTTGCTGCCTAGTGTGACACTTGATTGCGTTCCAGACAAAATGGAGCTAAAGGAATTTGCTGCCAAACTGAGGCGAGCCGTCGTGCCTGTCATTGGTGTCATCAACAACCAGCGTTTGCGCCTGGATTTGCGCACCGTTTTACCGGAACAGGAAAAAAATCTCATTAAATGTATTCAACAATCTTTAAAGTGAAAAAACTAGTGCTGGTTACATTCATGGTGGTCGCGACTTCGTCCGCAACCGAAAAGAAAATTGTTCGTGGTGTGGACCGATTTGAACTGGTCTACAAAATGCAACTACCCCAGCTCGAGAAAAATAGCACGCTGTGGATTCCGCTCGCTCGTGCTGATGCACACCAGAAATTCCGAGCCCCTACCATTGTGTCGCTTGTGCCTTGGCGCAAGATTCGGGACACCAAGCACCACAATCTATTACTTGTCCTGAATCCTGGCCCGGATGATAGCGGAAAACACATCACTATTCGTTATCGGGTTGAGCGCCTCGAAAAGAAGGCTCACTCTGAAGTTGGTGATCCCAGTAAACACCTCAAAGCTGAAATACTCGTACCGCTAAACCCGCGATTTATTCCGATCGCCACAAAAGCCACAGAAAATGCCACCGACGATTTCACGCGAGGCAAGGCATTGTATCAACATGTGCTAAAGCGCATGCGCTACGATAAAAGTGGAAAGGGTTGGGGGCGAGGCGATGCGCTCTACGCCTGCGATTCACGCGCCGGCAACTGCACGGATTTTCACGCCTACTTCATTGCGCTTTGTCGCGCCATCAACATTCCCGCCCGTTTTGCCATTGGTTTTACAATACCGGCAGACCGAAACGAGGGTGTCATTGAAGGATATCACTGCTGGGCCGAATTTCACGCCGGCGGAAATTGGGTGCCCGTGGACATCAGCGAAGCCGATCAAAACCCCGAACTGTCTGATTACTATTTTGGCCATCATCCGGCCAACCGGCTTGAACTCAGTCGTGGACGCGACATCTTACCTAAACCTGCTCCTAAAACTGGCGCCTTCAATTTCTTGTTCGGGCCGTATATCGAGACGGAAGAAAAGGGCGCACCACTGAAAGCCACGTTCCAATTCAACCGTTTGCCACTCAAAGAGTGATGGAACCACGTCACGCCATTCTTGCGACGGCCGGACATATTGATCACGGCAAGAGCGCGCTGGTAAAAGCCCTGACGGGCAAGGATCCAGACCGTTTGCCTGAGGAGAAGCAGCGTGGCATTACCATCGATCTTGGCTTCGCACACCTTGAGCTGCCTAATCACAGCCTCGGGATTGTGGACGTACCGGGGCATCAGGATTTCGTGAAAAACATGGTTGCCGGTGTGGGGGCGGTGGATCTTGCGTTGCTCGTGGTGGCCGCAGATGACGGTTGGATGCCACAGACCGAAGAGCACCTGCAAATCCTTACCTATCTCGGTGCTTCGCAAGGCGTTGTTGCCCTCACCAAGACTGACCTCATGGAGGACCCCACCGAACGCATTACTGAAATCCGCGGCCAGCTTCGTGATAGCCCGCTGGCTAATGCTGCCATTATCCCAACTTCCTCTCACACAGGACTGGGACTTGAGGAATTGAGGGATGCCTTATCCACCGCTGCCAATCAAATGACACCCCATGAAGATTACGGCCAACCGCGATTGGCAGTAGACCGAGTATTTTCTTTGCAAGGCATCGGAACCGTTGTCACTGGAACTCTAACCGGCGGTCTTATTGTCAAGGGTCAAACTGTCACCGCTCAGCCTCCGGGGCGTAAGGCTCGTATTCGATCTCTGCAATCGCACAACCGTGAGCAGGAGACTGCTCAACCCGGCACCCGCACTGCACTGAACCTCTCCGACACATCGCGCGCAACCGTAATGCGTGGCACGACCATCACACTACCAGAACTAGCCACACCCACCAAAACACTCGATGTACAACTTTCACGTTCCCCTCGACTATCGAAAAAATCCGCACCGTTACGAAACAACACACGTGTTCGCGTACATCACGGCAGTGGCCATTGGCCGGCCCGATTGGTTCTGGCTGAAGGAAAAATTCTTGAACCCGGACAAACTCAACTCGCCCAACTCCGGCCTGAAAATCCCGTGTGTGTTTGGACTGGTGATCGCATTGTGATACGTAACTGGCCGGAGACCGCCACCCTCGCTGGCGGCCGTGTACTAGATACACAAGGTGACCGAAAAACATTTCGAAACGCCAATCACAGGACATTTCTGAGAAGCCGCGCCGACGCGCCACTAGAGGCAAGCACTTGGATCACTGCACAGCTCACGCGCGATGGTTTAGCCAAGAACGAAACACTATTGTGCCCCTCACACTTTTCACCCAGCCAAATTAAAGAATCCATCGCTAGCCTTATAAAAGCTGGCACGGTTTTATCTGTTGGCGATTGGCTGATTGATCAGGTGCGTTGGAATAACCTCCGCGACAACTGCGCTGCACGTGTGGATGAAGAACACACCCAGCACCCTGAGTTATCCGGTCTTGCCTTGGAACAGCTTCGCCCCCTTGTGGAAAAGGCGTTCCCCGGTCACGATACCTTCAACGACGTGATTAATGAACTGTGTCGAAACGGATACAAGAAACAACAAAACCACATCGCCCGTACTGCCCACAAGCCAGTGTTACCGCCACATTTACGAGAGGCGGGCGAACAGGTTCGAAACGCGCTGCAAACCGCCGACCCGCCGGCTCGAAAAACTTTCATTGAAAGCCCAACCAATCGTGCCGCATTGCAGTTCCTAATAGACACCGGTGAGGTAATTGATGTGAGTCCCGAAGTGGTGCTCAGCGCGGCCCAGTTTAACCGCTTCAAGTTGGTTGTTCGCCAACACCTGCGCAAAAGTGGTGAGGCAACAGCCAGCGATCTGCGCAAGGCACTGGAAACTACACGGCGCATCCTGATTCCACTCCTGGAGAAACTGGACCGAGAGGGCGTCACTGCCCGACGCGGTAATGTTCGTGTGCTGCGCAAGACAGACTAAAATGGCATCTTCTCTCCGGGGGTAATGGTATACAAACTCCCGTCACCTTCCTTGACCAGCACATGGCGGTTGGCCTTAATGTCGGCAAGTTTTTGCACCTTGCCGGACGGCCAGTGGATGGAAAGTTCATCCACTCTACCATTTGCCCCTAGCCCCAGATGCACTGATGAGGGCGCCTGTGAATAATAGGTGTTAACCGGCCACAACTCGCGGACCACCTGCCTCCCTCCGAGCTTGGCAATCAATCGCGCTCCAATGCCAAGCCGGTTGCTCTCCACTCCTCGCAAGCTCACGCGCAACCAATTTTGTTTCGGAAATCGATTTTCAAATAACTTCAACGCACCGCCGCCAACCTGACGCACAATGAGATCCTGCCGGCCGTCGTTGTTGAAATCCAACGGCACTACGCAGCGGCCATCACCATCGGAATCCGTGCCGGTTGGGAAACTCATTTCCACAAAATTGTTTCCCCTGACATTCAGGTAAGTTCGATTGCGCTCATAACCGCTAAGGTTGTGTTTCGTGGATATATTAAACGGGTTGCCAGACCAGAACTCATCAAGACTCTCATCCAGTTTTGCTGGCGCGGGCACTTCGCACCCGCGATCGAAAGGCTGCGACACGACAGCCTGCCATAAGCATGGTCAACCATCAGGCTTGTCGCGAGTTCGACTGATGAACCCCGTGGTCGCGTGAATGTCAAGAAAACCATCATTATCCAAATCGGCCAACGTGGGTGCGTAAGCCCAGCCGATGCCGACGACATCATGCTGTTTTCCAACCGGACTAAAATTCAGTTCGCCATTATTTTGATACAGTTGACTACCCGCCACCATACGCTTGAGCTTCATCATCACCTCCTCGTCGTAAGCATCTTCTAATAGGTTTCCAATGACTCGGCTGCCGGATTTTGAATACATACTGGCAACGTAAAGATCAACCCTGCCATCATTGTTGAAATCGCCGCTGGCGAGCCCCATCGAGCCAAAATCCGCTGCTCGATCTGCCAGTTCCTGCGCCTCGAAAGTGCCATCAGATTTATTGACCAGCAACAATCCGTTACCGTATTCATGAATCACGTACAAGTCCGGTCGATTATCATTATTGGCATCAAACCATACTGTGGAAAAAGTCGACCGAGCCCCACCGTCCGTGCCCGTCTTATCCGTAACATCTTCAAATTGCCAATTGCCCTTATTGCGGAGAAGTTGGTTCTTCGCGTCGTGCCCTACTTTACCATCAATCCACGTGCCTTTAAGTGGCTGAGAATCCACACGAAAGAGATAGATGTCCAGCAACCCATCTCCATCATAATCGGCCACAGCGTGGTATGTGAATGAACCGGTTCGGGCAATTTCGCCCAATTCCGCGAGGTTACTCTTAACGGTAACTTCCTCGAAACGCTTACCCTTTATGTTTTGATAAATCTGGCCGGTGTTTAGCAGCAAGTCCTCCCAGCTGTCTCCATCTATATCCACCCAAACACCAATGAAAGCATGCTCTGAATTAAGCCCCAGCGTGGCACCCACATCTCTGAACTGCCCATTGGCATCACTTTGATACAACTTATATCCGCGCGGCAAGCTAGCATCAGTCAGAAGGAAATCATCCGCTCCGTCATGATTGAAATCACAGACAAACACGCCACCGGTGTTGGGCGAGGATTTATCCGGCGCGTCATTCCAGTTATCCTTCAGTTCCCCGACATTAATGCCTCGCTCTTGAGACACATCTTTCATGAGATATCGCTCGGCGCGCGATTCCTTAAGGCGGGTGATCTCCACGGCCATCAGCCAGTTACCATTTTTCAAACCTTGCTCGCTGGGTTTATTCACTTCGATATCAATGTAGAGCACAAGCTCACGCGGTTCACCTGGCTCCGTCTCGCCAAAGAACTTCATCTGCACATTACCACGCCACATACCTTCCAGCTCATAGCGTTTTACCGGCGCGAATTGCATCAGTGAAATTTTCACCTTAGGATCTTTTCCATAGGGCCCCAGCGATGTTTGCAACCATTGCAAAAACTCATTTCGGCTAAGCATTTTGCGGTTGTCCGCCGACACATCCCAGCGGCTGGCAACACCGAGCCCGCCGATTGATCGCGCCACCTGCGCACCGCCCTTTGGGACCTGCGCCTTGAACGTCTTGTGCAAATGCTTGATAATCCGATCCGCATCACGAGACTGCAGGGTTTCCATCAGGGGCTTGAAACCAAACTTCCGCAACAACGTGCCATGGTGCTCAGTATCCCAAAGATATTTCCGTTCCTTAGCGTTGAGTGTAAGGCTGGTGTTACTCACCACCTTGCGACTCAGCACCTGACCATCCTTGAAGATAATTTCGTATTCCGTCACACGAGCCTCGTCCCACTCCTTGAGGATACCGGTGAAGGGGGTTTGTGTGGGGGTAAAAATTGCCAAACCATCGGGGCCACGGGCAATTTGTGAGGAATCAGCCACCGCCGGCATTTTGGGTAGGGTGGGCGTCTTCGTTACCGGCATTTTCTCACGGGAACATGCGACAACCAACAGCAGTGCCAAAATAACATAAGGTAAACGCATCAGTACCAACATGTTACAAATGCCGTCGACTGCATTCAACTGAATTATAGACGGCATCCGTTAACTTAACGATAATCCCCGCCATTGAGACTGTTGACGACGCTCTTTTGCCAAGCAGCCAGCTCGGTTTTCATTCGAGTCAACCGCTCTGGCTGAGCAGAGGTCAAATCCGTCTTTTCCTGCACGTCCTTTTTTAAGTTATACAGACGGTAACTTGGGTTCTCTCCTGCGTTATTGGCCACCCGATGGAGTTTCCAGTCGCCATTGATCCAAGCAGAAGGTCCGGGGAAAACATTCAAGGGATATTTCTTGTCCACAAACCCTGTCCTGGGTGCGGGGGTCTGATTTCCGGCCTTTTGTTCAGTGCGCAATGCCTCAAGCATTTGGCGCGCGCGCATGC
>CAZTTU010000154.1:0-6151 GCA_964616045.1 uncultured Verrucomicrobiota bacterium
TTTCAGGCTATCTCTGGCTGGGTATGCGCATGAATGGCAAGGATGTTGGGTCGAAATACAATTTTGGCCCTAATCCTGAATCACAGCAGCCGGTTCAACATCTGGTGGAGGAGCTGCTAAAACATTGGCCTGGTGATTGGTGTAACCTGGCTGAGAACAATCCGCTGCCGGAAGTGCCGCGACTTTCACTGGCTATTGATAAGGCTGCGCGTGAACTAAACTGGCAACCGGTGTGGAACTGGGAAACCGCCGTGGAACAAGCCACCGCGTGGTATCGTGCCCGGCATGTGGAGGATACAACCGATCTGCGCGCATATTCGCTGGCGCAAATTGATCGCTACGGTCACGATGCAGCCGAAACCGGCCAGCCATGGGCCGCTTGAGTGTCATGGAACTAAAACCCCTGTCGATCGAGGGCGCCTTTGAAATTCGACCCGAGTCCAATAGTGATGTACGCGGCCATTTTGTGCGCACCTATGATGAGGCCTGGTTTCGCGAGCATGGTCTGCATCGTGATTGGGTGCAGGAGAGCCAATCCATGACGAGGGAAAAGGATGTGGTTCGCGGATTGCATTTTCAATGTCCGCCACATGCGGAAACCAAGATCATGCGGCTTACCCATGGCCGTGCGCTAGATGTGTTGGTGGATTTACGAAGTGACTCGGCGACTTATCGCCAGTGGTGTGCAGTGGAGCTTTCGGCCCAGATCATGAGCATGATCTTCGCACCTCCCGGCTGCGCGCACGGTTTCTGCACACTCACCGAAGATGTGGTGATGCAGTACAAAATGGATGTTCCCCATGCGTCCGGACACGAAGGCGGTTTGCTATGGAACGATCCCCAGGTTGGTATCGAGTGGCCGACGGATCAGCCTAAGCTTTCCGAAAGGGACGCTGCACTGCCCAATTGGGGTGAATTTGACAATCCGTTCTAGGGTGACACAGGAGGCTATGAGCGCTGGTTCAGGAGTAACGGGTTTCACCTGCCGATCCTGTGGCGGTGTCTCTGGTGAGTTGCTGCTCGATTTGGGAGAGCAGCCGCTGGCGAATAATCTTCCGCGTCCGGAGGGTGATCAACCGGAGCCTCGTTTTCCCCTTTGTCTTGCGGTGTGTACCGAATGTTGGCTTTTGCAAATCACCGATCTGGTTCCGCCTGTGAAGTTGTTCAGTGAGTACGTTTATTTTTCATCCTACTCCGATGCCTGGGTAAAGCATGCCGCTCAATGCGCACGGCGGTATCAACGGGATTTTGAGTTGAGTCCGGCTAGTCGGGTGGTGGAGATCGCCAGTAACGATGGTTATCTGCTCCGTCATTTTGCCAAGGCTGGCATTCCGCATCTGGGCATTGAGCCGGCTGAAAACGTGGCTGCGGTTGCCCGTGAAAACAACGTCGAGACACGCGTTGCTTTTTTTAATCAGCAACTAGCGCGAGAGTTGGCTTCCGAAAAACCAGCCGACCTCATTCTGGCCAATAATGTTTTTGCTCATGTTCCGGACATTAATGATTTTGTCTTCGCGCTTCATGCTCTTCTGGCCCCCGATGGCCGGGCTATTCTTGAATTTCCCCATGCCATGGAAATGATTTCCATGGGCGGGTTTGACTCCATATATCACGAACACGTTTATTATTTTACGTTAACCGCATTGATGCCGCTTTTTGCACGACATGAGTTACACATTACACGAGTGGAACGCATCTCTCTGCACGGAGGGTCACTGCGTATCTTTGTTAGAAAAACCCAATATGAGGCTGATGAAACAGTGGCCGCACTGTTGACGGAGGAAAATGAACTGGGGGCGACATCCATTGAATGTCTTCGTCGCTTTTCACAAAAGGCTGATGGCATTTGTGTAGCCCTACGCAAACAAATATCCACGCTGCGAGATAAAGGCAAGACTATCGCTGCCTACGGCGCAGCTGCCAAGGGGACTGTTTTACTTAACTATTGTGGCTTGAATGCCGAAGATATTGCCTTCGTTTCCGATCGCAGCCCGCACAAGCAGGGCCTCTTGATGCCGGGGGTGCGCGTGCCCATCGTGCCGGCCGAAGAACTGGTGGGTCGGAACCCGGATGTGGCCTTACTGTTGGCCTGGAACTTTGCCGAAGAAATCATGGCCCAACAGTCGGCTTATCGCGATGCGGGCGGAAAATTTCTCATTCCCATCCCGGAGGTTCGGTTGGTCTGAGCCGCGCCCAGAATTTTGCTGACGCATGCGGAAGGCCGCTGGCATAGTGCCGTGCCTTTGCCCATGGACAACATCCCTGTTTTTAAGCCACTGATCGAGTCGGAGGAAATGGCGGCGGCTCAAGCGGCACTGGAGATGGGTTGGCTGGGTATGGGCGAATATGTGGGGCGCTTTGAGTCTGCCTTGGGCGACACTTTAGAATTGGATGATCGTTATGTGGTGGCCTTGAGCACAGGGCACGCGGCGTTGCACTTGGGGTTGCTGCTTTTAGAAGTTGGTCCTGGCGACGAAGTCATTACACCGTCCTTTAACAATATTGCCGATCATCAGGCCATATGGGCTACTGGGGCGCGTCCGGTTTTCTGCGATGTGTTGCCAGATACACTGTGCGTGGATCTTGACAAGGCGGCGGAGTTGGTGTCGTCGCGGACCAAGGTGATCATTGCCATGGATTACGCCTGCCAGCTGTGTGACCATGACCGGCTGGCTGACTTTGCAGCGACCCATGGGTTGCGTGTGTTGCACGATGCGGCCCATTCGCTGGGCTCGCGTTGGAGCGGTCGGCCTATCGGATCGTTTTCTGATCTGTGCATGTTCAGTTTCGATCCCATAAAGACGATCACCTGCATCGACGGAGGGGTACTGGTAGTGCGTTCGGAAGAGGAAAAGGAACGCTTGCACCGTATGCGGCTTATCGGCATGGGTCAGCCGACGACGGTGATGTACCAGAATCAGCGTGCGTGGACCTACGATGTGGCCGATCCGGGCTACCGCTACCACTTGGCCAACCTCCACGCCGCGATTGGACTGGAGCAGTTGGCGAAACTGGAAACAATTATCGCCACACGCCGTGCGACATGCCGGACATATCATGATGCTTTTGCCAACATTGGTGGGCTGGTCGTGCCGTCGACAGGCTTTGATGACATAACGCCTTTTTTATATTATGTGCGTGTGGCGGCTGATCGGCGTGAGAAGTTTCGCGAATGGCTGCGAGATTGTGACGTGGAGACAGGCATGCACTGGCAGCCGGCGCACGAGTTCACGCTATTTCGTGACTGTCGGCACGGCGATCTGTCAGTGACGGAGCAATTAGCGAGAGAGATTGTGACATTGCCTCTGCACTCGTGCATGGCTGAGAACGCGCTGCAGCAGGTAATCACGGCAGTGCAGTCATTTTTTGATCAGGAGTGATGCAGATGACGGGAAGTGAGTTGTTGTGCGCGAGCAAGGTGGGCACGATGCGCTTGCCGGTGGGCAACCCTGTTCGAGCCTGGTTGCGGCCGGTAGGATCGGGTGCGGCCGATGCGGCACTGTTGACAGAATGGCGGAATCGATTTGTAACGGCGTTTCTCACGGAGTTCGAAGCTACGGAGGAACGCACCTTGCACTGGTTGATGGAAACGGTGGCACAGGACGAAACGCGTATTCTCTTCATGCTGGATTTACCAGATGGCAAGCCGGTCGGTTATCTCGGATTAGCGTTTATCGACTGGGAAGCAGGGCGAGGTGAGGCTGATGCGGTGGTGCGTGGTGCTGAGGTACCTAGAGGACTGATGGCCGCGGCTTTGTGTACGGCACTGGATTGGGCGAGTGGTCCGTTGGGGCTGAAGGAGCTGGGTGTGAGGGTTCGATCGGACAACTCGGCGCTGGCATTCTATGAAAAGGTAGGCTTTCGTGAAATAAAACGGGTGCCAATGCAGCGCGTCGAATCGCCGGGCATGGTGGCTTGGGTGGAAAATTCCACGGCGGTGGATGCGAAGTTGAGTCTGGTTCACATGGTGTGGACGGGTTAAATGACTGGTGTATGATCAAGGTTGACTTGGAAAAGAGTGAAGTGACGGTAGAGGACGGTGCTAGTGCCGTGACCCACCCACTCGATTCGCCGGAAGCATTCGCGGTGTTGTCGCGCGCGTGGTTGCGGGCAGGCTGGGACACGAAGCACGTGTACAGTTTCACGTGGCTGGGCCGGCCAGTGATTCAGTTGCCGGAGGATTTGATCCGGTTGCAGGAAGTCGTTTGTGCTGTGCGCCCGGATGTGGTCATCGAGACAGGGGTGGCACACGGTGGCGGCTTGGTTTTTTACGCAACACTCTGCCAAGCCTTGGGGCACGGGAGGGTGATCGGTGTGGACATTGAGATTCGTCCGCACAATCGAACGGCTATCGAAGATCATGCGCTGGCATCATTCATCACATTGGTTGAAGGTGACTCGGTAGCCCCGGAGGTGGTGTCAAAGGTGGGATCACTTATGCACGAAGGCGAATCGGCACTAGTGTTACTGGACAGCTGCCACACGCGAGACCATGTGCGCGAGGAACTGGAAGCTTATGCGCCGCTGGTAGGTAAAGGTTCATATTTGGTGGCAATGGACGGAATCAAGAGAGATCTGATGGGAGCACCAAGGTCTGAATCCGACTGGGAATGGAACAACCCCGCAACCGCCGCGTGCGAGTTTGCAGCGGCACACTCTGAGTTTGTTCTGGAGGAGCCGCCGGTCGCATTCAACGAGGGCCTTATCACCGAGCGCGTGACCTACTGCCCTGACGCCTTTCTCAAACGGATTGGTTGATGTCCGAAGAGGCTGAATGAGCTATCTTACAACAGTCATTCCTGTTTACAACGGCGAGCGGTTTCTCGAAGCCACACTAGAGTCGGTAGCCCGCCAGGAACGCCGACCTGATCGGGTGGTGATTCAGGATAACTGCTCGACCGATGATACACCCCGTATTGCACAGGCCTTTGCTCGGGAGGGTTTCGAGTGGTACCGGGTTGAATCGCATCTAGAATGCATCGACCACTTTAATCTGGCGTTTCGGTTTGCCGAAGAAACTGACATACTGCACCTACTCACGGCGGACGACTTGGTGAAGCCGACTTTTTATAAGCGCCTGCTGGAGCCACTGGATCGAACCGAAGGCCATGCGTTAGCTTACTCGGCGTATGAGGTAATCGACGAAGACGGTCAGTTGGTGCGGGGGGGGGACTTGGTGAATCCTTTTCCTGTCGAACCCGGAGCACCTGACAGGATAATTTCACCCAGGCAATTCATCACTTCGCAGGCGGATCTACGTACGATTTGCATGCCGGCAGTCCTGATGAAAACCAATCGCCAACCCCTCCCCGTGGGTCTGCACCTTGGATTCATACAGTGTGCAGATGCGGTGTTTTTCGCAGAACTCACCTCGACCTACCGGGACATCCATGAAGTCCCCGAGGCACTCTGTCGGTTTCGTCGGCACGCTTATTCTACAACAAGTAAAAATCGTGCCCATCCCGGCGCCTTGATCTCCGACCAATGGCGTGCCATGGTTATTATCTCGAGGTTGCTCGGAAAGACGGGGTGGTCGGCTTGGCTCTGGAACTTTCGTCAGCGCTGCCTGCTCGCGGCCTCCAGTCGTGTGTTGCTGCAGACCGCAGAGGTTGTTACTTCACAGTACCGAAATGAAGTGAGAGAGACCACTCGGGAAATTACGGGTTCGCTCGCATGGTGGTTTGGCAACCTTGCCGTTGTAATACGCGGCGTTATTAGGCGTGGGCGGCATCATGCCTAGCGTCAAGACATTATCAATTGACTCTTCATATGATGTGGTATTGCTAGATGATTACTGCTTTTTGAGCTTCGGTTTGTTAGCACAAGCAAAATCCGTTACGAATTGACTGGGGATAGGATATTCCATTTATCTGCTCCTTTTTTGAAGGGCTGATTCTCAAGCCAAAGTTGTTTAGTATCAAGCAATGTGATACGTCTTGTTCTGATTCCGTTTGGATTTGATTGTGTTTTTGGAGATTGGTTGATGACTTGGCAGCAGGTGGTTGACTAGGCGCCTATTCTGCAAGTTTGACCAGAGTTTGATATCCGCTCACAATTCATCATCGCCAAGGAGAGTTTGCCTCAAATCAGAAACTTCGGGACGCCAAAGCTTTTGGAGTATGACAACAAACAAACCGAGCAAATTAGACTA
>CAZTTU010000155.1:0-6073 GCA_964616045.1 uncultured Verrucomicrobiota bacterium
GAACATCAATGACACCCCAAAACACCTCTGATACGGGTGAACGCGTTAGCACTTTCGTTAGCACTTTGGCCGATTTTGAAGGCCTATAATTCAGAATAACCTTGTTTTTAAGGGCTAAAATGAAGAAGGAGCGGGTGATTGGAATCGAACCCAACGAACATCGAATCTCCTGTTTTCTGGGGTAATACAGCTATCACACTCATCTGCTAGGAAACCCTGAGAGACTCAATTCTCCCTATGTCTAGAGTGATGTTGGGGTGTGAGATTCTTCGTTTGAGTTTCTCCTTCAGGGTATCCTCTGCCCAACGTGCCTTGCGTGACTTGAGCCAGCAATCTGCCGCCTCACTGAATGGGACTCGTTTAATTGACCGAAAGCTGCCCTTGTAGAAGTTGATGGCTGCTGGGATGTCTGAGCCCTCTGCCACACGTTTGAGGTTGATGTATTCGTTGGCAACGGCCAGAGGGTCATTAAACCCTTCCGCGTCCAGCACGGCTAGAGCAGTGTTTAATCGCTCCAGTTTGCTCCCGGTCATCATGGCGATGTTCATCTGGCCCTGAACAGCAAGCTCCATGGCCTTACGGATGCGCGACTCAGCCTCTTCTTCTGTCTTTGCTGCTTTCTTGACGCGCCTACCGCCTACGATAAAGGAAGCGTGGTAAAGCCCATCACTCGGCGCATGAATAATCCGTGCTTCAAGATGCCCGTGTCTCACCAAATAAGGCTTCGCCATGGAACCTAATTCGCATGAATGCGTCTTTTTGGGTACGGGTTTAATTGGGGGTATTAATCCCTCAAGCTCGGAAGAGCTGTTCAGTTTCCGTTCACTTGGAACCGAACCTTCATTTTCCAAGGGAAAAGTGGTGGAGGCGGTGGGAATTGAACCCACGTCCTAAGTAGAATAACCAATGACCTCTACATGCATAGTCAGGTAACGTTATTCGGCTAAAAGATAATGACCTGACGCAAATCCGCTCGCCTAGTTCGCATGAATTTATTTCGGTTCACAACGCGCGATCCCCGCTGATCTCCTAGCCATCTGTCGGCGCCCGCTCCCTCTAGTCGGCGTCAAGGGGCAGACGTCACGGCATAATTATGCCGCGAGAGCTAATTCGTCATTAGCAGTTATTTTTTTGGGCCGGTATTAACGAGGTCAGAACCATCCTCGGCATGCAATCAATGACGCGTCCACTCAGTCGAATCCAGAACGCCCCCAGATTGTTAGTTAAATATCGCTTATAATTGTTATTCGGTCAAGACCAGCACACATAAACCGGCCGTTTTTCTTGATTTTCATGTATTTTACCGCGAAAACTCTTGCCGCTCATGAGCAGGAAAAACAAGAAACAGCCTAATCTCCGCCCGCATTCGTCCATCATGCTCGATGGCCCGGACCGTGCGCCCGCCCGCGCAATGCTCTACCCCACCGGTTTCAAGACCGGCGATTTTCAAAAGCCCGTGATCGGCATTGCCTCCACTTGGAGCAACGTCACTCCTTGCAACATGCACATCGATTTGCTCGCGCAGGAATCTGAGCGAGGCACCAACAAAGCCGGTGGAAAGGCGATTGTGTTTAACACCATCACTATTTCTGATGGAATCTCCATGGGCACTGAAGGAATGAAGTACTCACTGGTAAGCCGCGAAGTGATTGCGGACTCCATCGAGACAGTCGTTGGCTGCGAATGCATGGACGGCTTTGTCGCTATTGGCGGGTGTGACAAAAACATGCCGGCCTGCGTGATGGCCATGGCGCGCATGAACCGCCCAAGTGTATTTGTATACGGCGGCACTATTCTTCCCGGCTGCATTACCGGCGATACGCGCAAGCTCGATATCGTGTCTGTGTTCGAGGCAGTTGGTGCTCATGCCAATGACAAACTCAACGACCGAAGCCTAAAAAAAATTGAGAGCTGCGCCATTCCCGGGCCTGGATCGTGTGGCGGCATGTACACCGCCAACACCATGGCCAGCGCCATTGAAGCCATGGGCATGAGCCTTCCCGGAAGCAGCGCTCAAGCGGCCGTGAGTCCTGCCAAGAAAAAAGATTGTCGTGATGCCGGAGCCGCGGTGCTGAACCTTCTTAAGCTCGGTATTCGCCCGAGAGATATCATGACCAAAAAGGCATTTGAAAATGCCATCACCGTGGTGATTGCCTTGGGCGGCTCGACCAATGCGGTGCTTCACCTGCTCGCCATGGCTAATGCCGCCAATTTGAAGCTCAGCATCGATGACTTTACGCGCATCGGCAAAAAGGTGCCGGTAATTGCTGACCTTAAGCCAAGTGGCAAATACCTGATGAGCGAACTCGTCGCCATTGGCGGTATCCAGCCCATGATGAAAACACTCCTTCGGGCCGGACTACTGCATGGTCAATGCATGACTGTAACGGGCAAAACGATCGCTCAAAACCTTCGCAGTGTGAAACCCTACCCCAAGGGACAGGGGATCATTCGCTCACTGAAAAAACCTATAAAGAAGGACAGTCACCTTGTCGTCCTTTACGGCAACCTCGCCCCCGAGGGCTCAGTGGCCAAGATCACAGGAAAGGAAGGACTGAGCTTCACCGGCACCGCTCGCCCCTTTGATTCAGAGGAAAAGGCGATGAAAGCCATTCTGGGCGGCCGCATCAAGAAGGGTGACATTGTCGTCATCCGCTACGAAGGGCCCAAGGGTGGCCCGGGCATGCGCGAGATGCTTGGACCAACCAGTGCGATCATGGGTGCCGGCCTTGGCAATGATGTCGCCCTCATCACAGACGGACGCTTCTCAGGGGGCACTCACGGCTTTGTGGTAGGACACATTACACCTGAGGCCTCCAGTGGTGGCCCCTTGGCGATGGTGAAGGACGGTGATCAAATCACCATTGATGCCGAAAGCCGCCAGCTCAAGCTGGGCATCTCCAAGGCTGAACTCAAGAGACGCACCGAGGCCTGGGTTAAGCCCAAGGCCCGATATACCAAGGGCGTCTTGGCCAAATATGCCCACCTCGTCACCAGTGCCACCTACGGTGCGGTGACTGACTCGAATTTGGATTTACGATAAACCACCGTTAAGATACATATCAGTAACCATGCCGCAGGCCACCGATTCCGACTCGAGTAGCGGTTTATCCGGAGTCAAGGGATGGCTCCTCTTTCTCTGCATCACCCTGGTCTTTCTGCTGCCCATGTTGAAGGTATTGGCCACACTCTATACCGTAACTATGGCACACAACATTTCAGAGGTCGCAACGGTCCTGGAAACATATGTTGAGGGTTATGATGTGGAAGCGAGCCCCCAAGACTTTGGGACTGGAGGCGAAGAGGAATGGAAATCCATCATGACTATAAAACTGCTAGTCCCGGACCTAAAAAAGTGCACAGAAGGGTTTACTTCATGGCTGCTGCTTCTCATTTTAACAAAAACCGGCTGCACCATGATGGGGTTCTTCTGCGGCATACTCCTATGGATGAAAAAACCCTTAGGAGCCAAGCTGCTAAAAATTTACCCCATCGCAATCTTACTGGGCGTGTTTGTGTGTTTCATCTCTTTAATCTACTGGAGATCAAACCATCCCGTTTTATTTTCACTACAAAAGCTATCGGCAGAATTATCAGGAGGTTTTTACGGAGGCGGCACCTTGATCGAAAACCTGTTCGCCTCTCCCAACGTATTCGTTGCGATACTTTCATTAGTGGTGGTTGTGCCCTCAGTTTTGTGGGCCAGCATCGTCTTCATCTATTCGAGAAAATCCAAGCGAATACAGGCAACCTATCCTGATGCCTACAAAGGCAGAACTAACCTGAATCCCATCCGCGACTCCGGAAATTAAGACATCCCATTCCAAGTGGACAAAAATATTGTTATACAAAAAATCATTAAATCTCTCCAGTCCGAGCTGGAGACCTACACTCGTGCGGCCAAGGCCTCCCACGCTGAAGCTACTTCCGATGAAAATCGTGCTGAGAATAAATACGATACGCGTGGGCTTGAGGCCTCTTATCTCGCCGCCGGCCAAGCCAATAAGGTGGTTGAATTGGAGGAAGCTATTAGGACTTTTAATGATTTGGAAGCAAAGCCATTTGATAATTCCTCAATTGACGTCGGTGCCCTCGTTGAACTCGATCAGGATGGAGAGAAAACGTTCTATTTCATTGGCCCAAGTGCCGGCGGCACGGAGGTGGTTGAAGATGATACTGAAGTCCTGGTAATCACCACACAATCTCCCCTAGGCAGTCAACTTGTAGGCAAGCGGCAGGGAGAAAAGCTTGAACTCACGATGGCTGCGACAAAACAGGACGTCCTAGTCATCAGCATCTGCTAAACCCTGCACCTTACAGATGAGAGATATCGATTTAGGGCATTCCAAAAATATTTATCTGGTTGATGGCCCAACCGCAGATTAGACCTTTTCGTGGCATTGTTTTTATTCCCTGGTTCGGCTAATAAAACATCATGAAGAGCGAAGCTGAGAAGCCCCCGAACCGCCGCGATTTTCTCGCCCAAGCGGGAAGCGGCCTCGGCGCGCTGGCGCTCTCCTCCCTCCTTGCCAGTGACGTGACGGCGGCCGCTCCCCGTGCTCTGCACCTCCCCCATTTTGCTCCACGTGCAAAACGGGTTCTATGGCTCTTTATGCATGGAGGCCCGAGCCATATGGATCTTTGGGATCCCAAACCTGATCTGGTCCGATACGCGGGCAAGCCATTGCCCCAAAGCTTTGGTAAGGTAATGACGCGCCGCAAGGTCTCCACAAACCCCCTGCTCGGCCCCGTGAAACCATTCCGGCCGCACGGCCAATCCGGGCTTGAGATCAGCAAATTTCTACCCCACATGGCCCAACACGCTGACGACCTTTGCGTGCTGCGCAGCTGCCACGGAGACAGCGTCAATCATCCGCAATCGGTCTACCAGATGAATACCGGCTCTATATTAATGGGCAAACCATCGGTAGGCAGCTGGGTCACCTACGGCCTTGGCACTGAGAATCAGGATATGCCAGCCTTTATTGTGCTGCCCGATCCCCGCGGCGGACTAAAGGGCGGCCCTCCCGCCTGGGGCAACGGCTACCTCCCTGCTACTTATCAGGGCACCACATTGCGGCCCGGTGCAAACCCAATCCTCAACCTCAAGCCGCCGGCTGATCGCACACCAAAGCGCCAACGTTCAATTGCCAATTTCATACAGCGTTTCAATAAACAACATCTTGCCGATCGCGACAGCGATGATGCCTTGATGGCCCGCATCCACGCCTACGAGCTCGCCTTCCGGATGCAGGTTGCCGCACCGGAGGTGGTAAGCCTTTCGCACGAAACTAATGCCACCAGAAAACTTTATGGCCTTGAAGGCAAAGAGAGCATCGAGTTTGGCACGCGCTGCCTGCTTGCCCGTCGCATGCTTGAGCGCGGCGTACGGTTTGTTCAGCTTTATTCGGGCGACACGGGCGGCTGGGATGCCCATAAGGGCGTGCTCCAAAACCACACCACCTGGTGTGGGCGCACCGATTTACCCATTGCCGGCCTTTTCAGTGACCTCAAAGCGCGCGGCCTCTGGGAAGACACGCTCATTGTCTGGGGAGGGGAATTTGGGCGCATGCCCATGAGCGAACAAGGCAGCGGACGCGACCATAACCCGTGGGGGTACAGTGTTGTGCTGGCCGGCGGCGCGGTAAAGGGCGGCATGGCCTACGGCGCCACCGACCCCATTGGGCTTCGTGCCGAGCACAACAAGGTCCACATCCACGACCTGCACGCCACCATCCTCCACATGCTGGGCATCGACCACGAACAACTCACCGCAAAGCATCTCGGCAATGACGAAAGGTTGACCAACGTCTCAGGCAACGTGGTGAAGGAGATCCTGAGTTGATGCGCGCCCTTCCAGCCATTTTCCTGCTCTATGCCCTGAATGGATACTCTGCTGGGTTGCCGGCCAAAAAGCACTGGTCCTGGCAACCTCTCAAACGACCTTCGGTTCCCAATGCACACGAATATACCAATCCCATTGACGCCTTTATTGTTGCGCGCCTTAAGGCGAAGGGCCTCAAGCCTGCGCCGGAAGCCGACCGCCGCACCCTGATCCGGCGGCTCACCTTCA
>CAZTTU010000156.1:0-6065 GCA_964616045.1 uncultured Verrucomicrobiota bacterium
TCAGGTTCCCCTTGCGGTTGATCATCAGCCCATTGGCTTTACCACTCGGCTCACGGAAAACACTCGTCTTGCCCGTTGCCGGGTCAAACCGCATGGTACGCTGCCCGATATCAGAAAATAAAATTACACCCTTTGGCCCAAGGGTCGGTCCTTCAGTAAATTTACCCGCCGCCCAGACTAATTCGGGTTTTGACCCACTTGACACAATGGAGCCCTGTGCAACCGGCTTGAACTGTGCAGCAGTTAAAACTGCACCACTGAGAAATAAACAAATTGGGACCTGCATACCTCCATTGCCGCAGACCCCTGCGCGTACGTCAACAGGCAATTAGCCCATTATTTTCCGGCCGTCGCAGACGGCTCCGAGGTCTGGCCTATTTCTCGGCAGTTTTCGGGGCTTCCGACGGGGGAATCTGGGCTGATGGCTGCGGCTTTCGCTTATCCTGCCATTCATTGGCGAGTTTACTGGATTCCACCAATTGTTCGGGCGTGAGTTTGGTGACGAGTTGTTTGAGCGCCGTTTGAGCATCTTCATTGCCTTGTCCGGCAGCTAGACTCACCCACTTGTGAGCTTGAACCAAATCAGCCTCTACTCCCTGCCCCAACGCAAACATCATCCCCAGTGCCACCTGTCCTTCAGCATCGCCCTGATCAGCGGCTTGGGTAAACCACTTGCGCGCTTCAGAGGGGTCAGTCTTCACGCCATCGCCTCCAAGATGCATCATCGCCAGGTTTATTTGTGCGGGTGCATGGCCTTGCGCGGCAGCCTTGCGATACCATTTTGCCGCCCGGACTGCGTCCTTGGGCAAATGGCGGCCTTCGTGATATAGTGTGGCCAAATCAAACTGCAGTTGAGTAAAGTGCCCGATTCCATCCTGCTCCAGGGCGTTTACAATCTGTTGAATGGCGGCGGCTTTTTGTTCACCGTCCTGCAATTGGTTCGCCATCGTGATTGCCCGCTGCATTACTGCTTCGGCGCGTTTCTGTATTTCGCCGGCAATTTC
Source organism: uncultured Verrucomicrobiota bacterium (assembly GCA_964616045.1). Lineage (GTDB taxonomy): Bacteria > Verrucomicrobiota > Verrucomicrobiia > Limisphaerales > UBA1100 > UBA1100. The sequence goes on from CAZTTU010000156.1 coordinate 1,005, forward strand.
AACTGATTGAGTGAGGATAGCCTGCGTTTGTTCCCGATCATTTGATTCATTGATAGCGGTGGCGATATTGGCAAGGACAACAGCTTTAGCATCGACCGATTCGAGCTTTTTCATTGCATCCATAGCCAGTGCCAGTGTCTTTTTTGACTCCTTGGCCAGTCCCATTCTGGCTTGAGCCACCGCCATGTGGGTCAATGCCGGAGCCAGCTCGGTGTTGTCCTCAATTAGAGCAACGAACTCACTGGCCCTTGTGAGCATAGCCGAAGCTTGATCGGTGTCTCCGGTCTGGGCAAGGGTACCCGCTAAATTACACAATACCCGGGCCCGCCCGCCTGCTCCGTCTATTTTGCCCACCAACCGCAGAATCGGATCACCCTGTTGCTGTAAAGCCTCCACTCGAGCACTGGCTTTCTCAATGACCGGTTGAATGGATTTCTGTTCACGAAACTCATCAAGAGAGTCAACCAATCCAACCAATGTACCAATCTGCGCCTCTGTTTCTTCGAGTTTATCAACCGCCGAAAGGATCCCTCCGATTTGCTTCAACGCGTCCTCCTCTTGCCCCATATGAATCAGGCATACCCCAATATGCACCAGGGCCGACAACTGTTCCGGTCCCTCAATCTCGGCGGTGATTGTCTGGGCCTGTTCGAGCATTGAGGCAGCTTGCTTGGCATTACCAACTCGGGAGAGCACTCCGGCCAACCGCGCCAGAACCCGGACTTTGTGCTCTGGGGTCTCAACATTAGCAATCAGAGAGTAGGCTGGGTTGGTTTGGTTTTCCAGCTGCTCAGTCATTGACGCCAGGCGTGCATTGAGCTCCGCAAGTTCCTTGAGTTCCTTGAAATCCTCCAAAGAGTCAGAAATTTTTTCCATCAAACCCAGCTTCGCCTTGGCATCGTCCAGCTCTTCGATGAGATCCAGTGCCTGCCCCAGCGGTTCCTGGGCCATGGCCGCCTCACCGGCATGCAGCTTGGCCATGGCCAGACTGTTCAAGACACGAACCTTGACGGCAGGATCCTCCACCTTGGCAACCAGCGCAATCAGGGGATTGGTTTGGTTTTTCAACTGCTTGGACAGTGCCACCAAGCGTGTATTAACTTCCGCAAGTTCCTCAAGTTTACCGAAATCCCCCAGAGAAGTTGAAAGTGTTTCCAACAAACCGAGCTTGGCCTTGGCATCATCCAATTCTTCAATAAGATCAAGCGCCTGTCCCAATAATTCCTTGGCCACCGCCGCCTCACCGGCATGTAACTTGACCGTGGCCAGACTGCTCAATACGCGAACCTTCCCGGCGGGATCCTCCACTTCATCAACCATCGCGAGCCAAGGATTAGCCGACGGCTCTTCCTGGGATTCCTCTGACTCTACAACCGCCTCTTCTGCGGTCTCTTCGGACGGCTCCACCTCTGGCTTGGGTGCCACCTCCGGCTCGGAATTCAGCTGTGTTTCCTGCTCTGGCTCAGCAGCCTTTTGTTCCAACACTTTGGCCTCGACCTGCTCCTCTTCTGGGTTATTTGCCTTGGGTTGAGACAGGACAAACAACACCGCACCACCGGCTACTAAGGCCGCGCCTATTATCAGCTTGGTACTTTTCTTCATAACTTTCCTTTCACACACTCCCCGGTTATCGCCTTGGGTTGGGTTTTAGCATTTCCTGCAAGTGCCCTTTATCCTCAATCACCTTACGGAACGCGGCAATGTCCTTCTCCATCTCGACTTGTGAAGCCTGATAATACATTTCCGAATAAAAGAATGAACGGGCAACGTCACCGTCGATCAGTTCGATATCTTGCGGTTTCACGCGAGGCATGAGAAGAAGCCTGCCCCGGGTGAAATTACCCAGGCTCAGCACAAGTTTCTCGGTGTTAAGTTCCACTGTCTTCTTAATCAACACTGCGTACTTGAGTCGATCCACGTCCTGCTTGCGGCGCAATAAGACGGTATATTTTTCCTGTCCATCAACGGCGGGTTGATTGAGTTCCCACAACTGCTTTCTCCAATCCGCCTGGTTGCCACAGTCAATCATACTGATCTTGGGCACTGGTTCCCTGAAGATCGATCGCGCGTTGTCTGAATCCCGTTGCAAGGTGTAAGTAAGTGCCACTGCCTTGGCTCCACCCTGCTCAGTCAGCACCTCGGGTGCATGAGTGCTGATATAGTCCCCCAAGAACCGAACGCGATGACCGGACTGTATGTTCTTGTCCGGTTCAAAAAAGATGAGCTTTGAGGCTTCCATTTTCTTCCTCATATCCTTGCGCTTGAGCACCTCGTAAACCTGGCGATAACACAGGATGGTTTCGCCTGGCACCGCCTTGCCATGGAATTTATTGTAGGGATATTGACTGGCCAGAAATATGTTTCCGGTTACGATTCGGTCGGCCAGGGCCTTCATGTGCAGCAGCTGTTTGTTCTCAAAAAGGTAATTGAGATCAAACGTATCTTCCGCACGGATGCGATAGGCATCCCTGAAGAGCTGATTGTCCACGCTGTCAAAGGCATCTTCATCCTTCGGCATGTTCTTGCCCATCACATGTTCCTCGGGCAACACAAAGGGTGTTATCACGATGATCACCTCGCGCTTGACGGCACTGTCTTTTTTACTGCGAAAGAGCGACCCCAAGATTGGCAAATCGCCGAGCAACGGCACCTTGTCGACCGTGCTTTGCTTGTCCTTGGCAATCAGCCCACCGATGATAAATGGCGTGTTATTCGCCACCCGCACATAGGTCCTGACCTCCCGTCTGGAAATGGTCGGCGAACTGGCAAGAATCATGCCATCTTTGTTCCTCACCTCAAGATCCGCATCAGGCACCTTGGCGGTCACTTCGGCGTTTATCTGCATGCTCACTTCCCCATCCTCGGCATCGATTCGGGGTCGCAGTGTCAGGGTGATGCCGGCCTTCTCTTTTGCGAAGCTTGTGCTCTGATAGTCGTTCTTGGAATAACTGCTCCTGGCAATGGGAATGTCCTCCGCCACGCTGATGTACGCCATGCGATTGTTGAGCGCGAGCACGCTGGGCCGTGAAAGCACCTCAGCCTCACCATTGCGCACGAGCGCCTTGATCTGTGTATTGAGGTCGTGAAGGATTCCTTTGGTTGTGAGGTCAAGCGCCGCATCTGCCGTAGGATGTTTAAGGTTGCCGATAGTCAACCCGCTAAGTTTGTTGTTAATGAAATTTCCGCCGATTTTAGCCGAGGAAGCTCGACTCCATTGCACTCCCAATTCCCTCAATGATGTGGATGAAATCTCCAGAATCATTGCTTCAATGATGATTTGCCTCGCGGGCTTATCGATATTGTTCTTCAGGATCATCACTAATCCACTCAGCTGGGCTGGATTATTTTCGTCGTGAAAGACTACCAGCTCATTAAGCGGATCGGTTTCTGTCTGTGGAAACTTTTCCGCCGTCGCCGGAACTGTCTCGTGGAACGTCGTGCCTGGGAGTGCGATGACCACTGGCAGCTTGGTCGGGTCAACCGGGGCATCGGGTTTGCTAATGGTGTACCCATGCAGTCCCAATAATTGTGTTGCGCGTGTGGGATCGATGTAGCTAAGCGTGATGCGCTTGGAGGCAACCTTCACCGCGTTGGTGCCGGGCAGATTGGCGAGTTCGCTCAGCGCATTTTGCAGCCACGGTTTCACGCGGAGGCGATTGAGGGCCACTCCGGCACCCGGCACGGGTTGCGCCTGGACAAAACCCATGCTTCCAAATGCCAGAGCCAGCGCAGCCCATTTTACTTGAGGGAGGTTGGATCTAATTTTCATCAGTTCAGTTTTTGTTATCTTTCTCTTCGGTTCCACCCTCAAACATGCCGGGAAAAAAGGCCTGCACAACCTTCTGCATGGCTGTTTTCTTTCTTACAACAGGTTTGGTCGCTCTCTCTTCGACGGCTTGCTTCGCCTTCTTCTTCACCTGATTGGTTGCCTTCTCAGCACTTACCTGCAATCGACTGCGTAATTTCTCATACTGGGCCAGGATGGGTTCAAGTGCTTCACTTCCAATTTCATACAGCAGGGCCTCGGTGGTGGTGGTTATTGTGGTCTGACGGCGTTGATCCCCCAAAACAGCGCTCTCCCCAAAATACTGCCCAGCGCGAATAGTCCTAATCTTCACATTCCCTTCCTCCTTCGACTCAACAGCACTGCCCAACAACCCCTCTATGCACACAAACATGGAATCACCCTCCTCCTCTTGCCGGTACAACACTTCGCCCTCGGCTAGAGTGCGTTTGTGCATCTTAGAAAACAACTCCTTGAACGCCTCCGCATTCAGATCGCGAAACAATTCTGTGCGCGTAAGTAACTGGTACAAATCCCCATCCAGCGACGCATCCAGCGTCCGCTTTTTACCCCTGGAAAGAAACACCTCCTCCTTCGAATGAGCCGGCATAATACCTGAATTGATCAAATGATCAAGAACTGTTCGATTCACCACATGCTTGGAGTCGTTTGGCGAAATGTACCTGGGCAAAATGAAGTAACGCACTTCATAAACCATCCCCTCCAGGGTGGATTCCTTCATGCGCACTTCAGGCTCCGGCTTATCCAAAATCCCTTTATTCTCACAAGCCGCACGAATGCCGGCTGTTAGCACCCGGATTGCCCTCTCCGATGGCACCTCAAAATCAATTATGAAATCCAAATCCATGCGAAAATGCGGTTTGGGCTCCATGTAGTTGGTCACAATGGTGTCTCCCAGCTTGCTGTTGGGCACCACCACCATGTTATTGCGTGTAGTGCGCAGGCGCGTGGTGCGCCAGTTGATCTCGATCACTTCGGCCACGATGTGTGTCTCCACGCGGTTTTGGTGGACCATGACCCAGTCACCCATCTTGAAGGGGCGATCCACATGAATGGCCAGACCCATAAAAAGGTCAAGGATCACCGTCCGCAACGCAAGGCCAACCACAATGCTAACCGCACCCGAGGCGGCTATAATATTGGTCGGGTCCCTGTGAAATACGGTGGAGGCAATGGCTAGGCCAGCGATGGAAAAGATTAAAATAGCGGTGACATCCTTCGGTAGGCGCGAAACCTTGCGCTCCGAAAGGCCGCCA
>CAZTTU010000157.1:0-5881 GCA_964616045.1 uncultured Verrucomicrobiota bacterium
CACCCAACTTTGCCGACTTCGATGGTGACGGGGATCTGGATCTACTCTGCGGCGAGTTTGTCGATAGCTTCACCTATTTTGAAAACATTGGCACCCGCAAGGCTCCCAAGTACGCTGCGGGACGCAAGCTCAAGCATGAGGGCAAAATGCTCACGATGGATCTTGAGATGATTTTGCCCAGTGCCGTCGATTGGGATGGTGATGGTGATCAGGATTTAATCGTGGGCGATGAGGATGGCCGCGTGGCTCTCGTGGAACATACCGGAAAAGTGCAGGAAGGGCTGCCGCAGTTTCTGCCGCCGGTGTATTTCAAGCAGGAGGCCGACGAGGTGAAGTTTGGCGCGCTATCCACGCCCGTTGGGTCCGACTGGGATGGCGACGGTGATCAAGACATCATCTGTGGCAACACCGCGGGCTACATCGCTTTCTTTGAGAACCTTAGCGGCCCGGAGGTCGAGCGTCCGCGTTGGGCCGCGCCGCACTTGCTAAAGGCCAACGGCAAGACATTGCGCATCATGGCCGGCCCCAACGGTTCCATCCAGGGCCCGTGCGAACGCAAATGGGGTTACACTACGCAGACGGTGGCCGACTGGGATCACGATGGTCTGCCTGATCTCATCGTAAATTCCATACTGGGTAAGGTGGTGTGGTATCGCAACATCGGCACCCGCAAGGCCCCCAAACTTGCGACCGCACAACCGATTGAAGTGGAGTGGCACGACAAACAACCATCGCTTAAATGGGGGTGGATGCGTCCTGAGGGCAAGGCACTGCTTACCCAGTGGCGGACCACGCCGGTGGTGGTGGACTGGAACCGGGACGGCCTCAATGACCTCTTGATGCTCAATCACGAGGGCTACCTCACTCTCTTCCCGCGCTCAAAACGCGGTGGACGACTACAGCTTCACGAACCACAACGTATCTTCGAGACAAACAATCCATTCGGTTATGTCCGCCTCAACACCCGGGCTGCGGGTGGGAGCGGTCGGCGCAAGTTGTGTGTTGCCGACTGGGACGGCGATGGGCGCATGGATGTGCTGGCCAACAGTCCCAACGCTGAGCTATGGCGAAACATTGCCGACCGTGAAGGCATGTACAAACTCATCAACCAAGGCACCCTGTTCAAGCGCAACATATCCAGCCACACCACAAGCCCCACGGTAGTGGATTGGAATGGCGATAAAGTGCCGGATCTTCTGGTTGGCGCAGAGGACGGGTTTCTATATTACGGGTGCAATCCGCGTAAACCCTAGGAGTCACCGTTTTCTTTATCTTTCTCGTGCTCCTCGCTCTCGACATCCACCTCGAATAATTGCTTGTAGGTATCGACGCCTGCTTCATCAAGTTGATCTCCGCATTTGTGGCAATGCTGTGCATCCAGCCGATGGCCTTCGGCACCGCAGTTGGCACAACTCCGAGTGGTATTGAAGGTATGAGTTGCATCTTTCACCGCTTTAAGGGAGTGGCCGCAAACGTAGCAACGTCTGGCATCGAACTTGTGACCGGTCGCCCTGCAATCCACGCATTCACGTTTATCCGGTCCATCGGTTTTTGACCCATCTGCAATCTCAGTGGCGACGATGACGCCAATACATAAACCGAGGATGCTATAGCCCATGATCATGACCAGCGCCGCCAACCCTTGGCCGAAGGGCGTCACGGGCTTTATATCACCATAACCTACGGTGGTGAGGGTGACGATAGCCCAATAGACGCCCTTGGGGATACTGTCGATTTTCGGGTTTAAAGGCTGCTTGATCGTATGGTCGTCGACTTCCAGTGTTGTATGGGTCCCATCAGGCAGCTTTAGGGTAATGCCGGCAGCATTATCAACGGCTGTTACCTCTCCTTTTTGGCGCAGGTCTGCTTTTTTAAACTCGACTCTTTGGCCTATCTTCAGAGTGGAGGGGTCCTCGACTATTACGTGATGGCCTTCAATGGAATACATGGCGGCTCCAAAGATGGAAACCAGAATTAAAGTTGCTGTCAGGAACACGGTGATTTTAGCGCGACTCCGAACAAGAGCTCGCCAAATCATGGAGGAACCTTGAACGTACGAGGTCATGCCTAGCACCCGAAAGACCCGCAGTACTCGCAGGAACCGGATCAGGAGCATGTATTCGGCGCCCGGGAAGAGGAGCGCGAGATAAGTAGGAAGAATAGCGACAACATCGATAACGCCAAAGAAACTGGTGGCGTACATCCTGGGAGATTTCACACACCAAAGCCTAAGCAGGTACTCAACAGTGAAGAAAATCGTAAAACCCCATTCAGCCTTGTGCAGTAGGTTGCTTTGGGTGGGGGTAACGCTGGGAACGGTGTCCACCATTACCGCCAGCACACTCAGCAGGATGCAGATGATCAGGGAAACATCAAAAGTTTTGCCTGCCGGCGTATCGGCTTCGAAAATAATTTCGTGAACCCGCCTTTGCAGTTTTGATTGGCTACTCCCTCCTTCGGCCATATCTCCTCAGCGGATTTATATACGCGAAAACTGCCCTAAAAACAATGCGTTTTACATCGGTTCCACGCATGGCACACTGTGCGGATGCAATCACGCTGGCTCCTTGCGTTATTCCTCCTACTGTCTGCTCATGTTTTGTCTGCGGCAAAACGGCCGAATGTCCTCCTCATCATGGCCGACGACCTGCGCTCGGAACTTGGCTGCATGGGCGCGCCGCATGTGAAGAGCCCGCACATTGATGCGCTGGCCAAGAGCGGCCGTTTGTTCATGCGCGCTTACTGTCAGCAGGCGGTTTGCAACCCCTCGCGCGCCTCAATGCTCACCGGCCTGCGCCCGGACACGCTGCGCATCTGGGATCTACCCACGCACCTGCGCGAACAAAAACCGCAGGTCATCACCCTGCCACAGCATTTCAGGAACAACGGCTACTTCACCCAGTGCATCGGCAAGATCTTCCATAATTGGCGCCAGGAAATCCAGGGCGACCCACAGTCATGGAGCGTGCCGCAGGTGATGCACTACGCCACGCACGGCAGCGACAAGCCCAGGGTGAAGGGTGACCTGCCGTCCAACTTGTCCAAAACCCCGAAGTGCGACATGCGTGATGTGCCCGATGAAGCGTACTTTGATGGTCGCATTGCGAATTTGGCAGTGAAGGCGCTCGGTGAGTTGGAGCAGAAGAAAGAACCCTTCTTTCTTGCCGTTGGCTTCTGGAAACCGCACCTGCCCTTCAATGCGCCCAAGCGCTATTGGGACATGTATGACTCGGCAAAGTTACCGCCCCTCACCAACCCTGAGCGTCCGGCAAATGCCCCGGAGATCGCCTTTCATGATGCCCGGGAAATGTTGCGTTCATTCAAGGGCAAACCGCCCACGTGCGCGCAGGTCCGCGAATTGCGCCACGGCTACTATGCGGCCACCACCTACATGGACGCCCAAATCGGCAGGGTATTGGCCCAACTGGATCGGCTTGGCCTGCGCGAGAACACCATCATCACTTTTGCCTCAGACCACGGCTTTCACCTGGGCGAACACAAGCTCTGGGCCAAAACCTCTTGCTTTGAGTGGGATGCCGGCGTGCCGATGATCATTACACCACCCAAGCTGGCCAAGCCCGGCGCATCCACCTACGCCCTGGCTGAGTTGCTAGACTTGTATCCCACCATTGTGGAACTTGCCGGCTTGCCCAAGCCACGGCACCTTGAAGGCAAGAGCCTCCTGCCGGTGCTCAAGAATCCTGCGGCGATGGTCAAGAAAGCCGCCTACACGCAACATCCGCGCCCGGCCTATTACAATGGTGCGCCCGAGGCGATGGGTTATTCCATGCGTACTGCCGACCTTCGCTACACCGAGTGGCGCAACTGGAAAACCGGCAGGATTATTGCGCGAGAACTGTATGATCACCAAAAGGACCCGGCCGAAAACCACAATACCGCCACCGCCCAAGCCGGGGTTGTGCGGCAGCTATCTGACAGGCTGAGCACGCAGTTTCCAATCACCAAGCATCGGTAATACGCTTTGCATTTTCACGTGACTCAACTAGCCTGAAGGCATGCAAATCCACATTACCAGAGGGGAAGACTCGAGTGGTCCATTTACCCTGGAACAGGTGAAGGATTATTTGGCGGAGGGGATTTTGCTGTCTGATGATTTGGCATGGCACGAAGGGCTGGATAACTGGGTTTCCTTGGGTGAACTTGTGGCCCCGCCTGCAGCGCCTCTGCCACCAGAACCTCTCCCTGCACCACCGCAGGAGGTGATCCCCGAGGAGACTCAGCCAATGCAAACGGTCCCTCCGGTTTCCCCTCAACCGGCAAGGGGTGCCCCCAAGGCCAAGAGCAAAAAATTGTTGGTGGTGGGAATTGTGGTGGGCCTGCTGGTCTTGGGCGGAGCGACCGCGGCAATCTTTATTCTGAAAGGTAAACCCCAAGAGAATACAGAAGCAGGGGGAGGCAACAAACTGCCTAATAATACGAAGTCACCTAAAGACACAAACAACTCCAACCCATTGCCTCCGAATCCCAATACGCTTATTCCCGGCTTACCGGGAGTCGATACCAACTCCGTCCCGACCAATCCCGAACCCACCAACTCCATCCCAACCACGCCTGATGCTAATGGTAGCGAACCATTATTGCCCCCGGTACCCGGAACCAATCCCGAGCCACCATCAGCTTCACTGGCTCAATTTATTAAGGGCAAGCGTATCTATTTTCTTCCTCCCAAGGATCCACGGGCACCGAAGGACTTTAAGATGCCTGAGCTTTTTTGGCAGTTTGGCGCTGATGGGACGGTGCAAACGGGGACGATTATGGTGAACGGGAAGGCGTTGCCATTGGATCCGCCCGGGAAATACACAGTTGATGAACTAACCCTGACACTCACGAGGCCGACCGGAACGCCTGGAAATGCGCCGGAGGATATCAACTCACACCTTACTTTTCTGAAAGCAGAACCGGATGAGGGAGACGCCTTATCTTTAATAAATTCCAAAGGTAAAAAGGAGCTGCTCACTATCACCAAGGTGGAAGCGGCCAAGCCTTTGAGCAAGCCGCCAAAGAAGGATAGCTTTGAAATGATGCTGCTTGCGGGCGACAAAAATGGTGATGGCAAGTTTAGCAGAGAAGAAGGCTCGTTCTTCCCTGCGTGGAAGACCGGATTTGATCGTTTTGACATCAACAAGGATGGGTTTGTTGATGAAGCGGAGTTCGAAGTTGTCAAAGCCAGCAAGCCCAACACAGGACCTACAACCAGTCCTCCCAATCCTGAACCACCGCTGGCAGGGGCAATTGCCCGGCTGATGGAGCAGGCTGCAAAAGGGGATGCGGAGGCACAGGTGAAGCTGGGCCATGCCTATGACTATGGTGAGGGAGTCCCCAAGAACCCGGCGGAGGCCATGAAATGGTATCGCAAGGCGGCCTTTCAGGGCGACGACATGGCGCAGTACAACATGGCTGCTTCCCTTGCCCTTGGCGAAGGCATTCCAGCCCCCGACAAGGTGAGCGCTTATGCCTGGAGCCACCTGGCAGCCTCCAAGCTGGAGCTGGCTCAAGACCTGAAGGAAGAATTGGGCAAGGAGTTGGCCCCGGCTGAGCTGGCTCAGGCCAAAGCCAAGGTGGCGGAGTTACAGAAAACAATCGAAGCCCAGACCAAAGAGAAACCTGAGGAACCTGAAGAGCCAGAGACTACTACCCCCAAACCACTGTTACCACCGTTACCCGGAACTGATCCTGAGACAAAGACGGAACCAGCCAATCCAAAAGCCAAGAAACCCGGCACCGTACTGTGGGAATTTGCAACGGGAAGTTCTGTGAACTCCTCCCCCGCCATCGGATCTGATGGCACGGTATACGTCGGGTCAAGGGACAAAAAGCTCTATGCCATCCATGGCAAGAGTGGGGGCAAGCTATGGGAATT
>CAZTTU010000158.1:0-5860 GCA_964616045.1 uncultured Verrucomicrobiota bacterium
ATGTGGTAACTGAATATCTGCAAATCCTCCCGCGCCTGCCCAAGGGCGTGTGGGTTCACGTGCACGACATCGCAACACCGATGGATTATCCTGCCTCAGTAATTATTGAGCAGATGAAACTCTGGAATGAACAATACCTGCTTGAAGCCTTCCTAACGCACAACCGAGACTGGCGCATCCGTTGGATGATGGCCCACCTAATTCTCACGTACCCTGAGGAAGTACACACCAAATGTCCCGTGACCAAGGAAGCCATGCAAAATGGTGAAGGCCCCGCAGGGGGATGTTTCTGGATGGAGAAGGTGAATTAGATTTTTCCTTTTATCGTATTGGAGATTGCCCGTCCCTTGGATGTGCGGTTTTTTTATTCCTCGTCAGGTTGGTTAGGCTCAGACACAAAACCAAGCCCTCTATCTATTCTGGTAGGGACGCAGAATCGTGAGGCAGGGTGCCCTTGTCGCTGCAGAGCCTTCATTGAAGGTCCTGTCGGCCATCTTCAACTGGTCATTGAATTCGCTAGATGAACCTTGTAGCACGGCGCCACCGCCGGTCACCCAGTTGGCCTGATCCTTGGCCATGCCGGTCATGCTGTATTTTATGCTGCCGGGACCAAAAAAGGCAACGGTGTGATTGTTGACGGTTCCGTTAAGGTGCGTGCGGTAGTTGTGCCAGGTGTAGGGGAAGGGATAATGCGGGAACAACCAACGGTCCCGGTCACGGGCATATCCACCATACTGCCTGTAGTATGCTGCATGACTGCTGCCGACCACATTGCGGGTGAGGGCCAGGACCGTGTCTTGCACGTCTAGATCCCCCTGCATGGCAATAGCGTAACTTTGCATGTGGTGGGGTATGTAGCCCCGATAATCCTCACTTGAATACCAGTCTCTTCCCCACTGATCGAAAGACTTGATGTTGTGCCGACGTTGCATGGCAACCGTTTTCTGATCCAGCGGCGAAGCGAGCGAGGAATAGTTTTGCAGGGATTGCCGGATCGGATAGCCGTTCATCCAGCGATAACCCCGCTGCATTTGTGTCCAACTCGAGTAACCCATCGCCCGGGCGCGGAGATTGTGGCCCTGCGTGCCCCAGATCGGTGCGTATTGCGAATCCAAGTGCGCCGTTGCTCCTTCAGCTTCCGTGGAATAGGAGCTGAATGCCCGATGGATTTGTCCCAGGTTGTTTGCGCACTTCATGCGGTTGGCCTTAGTCTTGGCCTTGGCCAAAGTTGGCAGCAACATGCTGGCGAGAAGCCCCACCAAAACAATGCCGCCAAAGACTACCCCACATACAATGGCGACAATTATTCCTGCTCCTTTTTTGCCAGCCGATGGTACAGCGTACAGATGAGAGTGACAAATCGTGCACACCGTTTGACCCGGTTGTGCCGTGGCGTTGCATTGGGGGCAAACTGTGCCCATTGGCGAGACTGGCTGGCTTGGGGGTTGTTGATCCATGGTGTCACCACTACCCTACGCCCTTCCTTTTCCTAGTAAACCCAAATTTCAGAACCAAAAAAGGGCAGATTCTTAAATTTCAGTCAGCTGACGGAATTGGTGGATGAATGTTTCTGGTAAAAATTGTTCCCGAAAACTCTCCTCTACCTCACGCTCTTCTTCACTCAACGTGCGCCGCCCTGCCAACGCAGCCCCCAGAGCCTCAGTAACGTTATTAAGGGCTTCTTCGTCATCGGTACGCACCTCGGCTGAATACGCTAGCGGATAGCCGCACAACACTTCCGGAATAGCTCCGGATTGGCCGGCCACCACCATGCGCTCCAGCAAACGCGCCTCCAGTGCTGTGCGGCACAGGCTTTCCTGCACGCGCGAGGGGCAGCAAACGATGTCGTGCTGGGCAATCAACCCCGGCACATCCACGTGCGCCACCGGATGCAACAGGCGGATGTCGTCACTGGAGGCCCGCTTCACCTCGGCACGCAACGGGCCGTCCATGCCAAGGATGGAAAGAGTAGCCTCAGGCGCAAGCCGCCGCCAAGCGCCAAGCAGCAGGTCAATGCCTTTCTCCGCCGAAAGCCGTCCGTAAAATAGTACCTTTGCAGGTCCCTCGACCGAAACCGGCCGCGTGGGCGGTTGCAAAAAATAATCCTCCACGGGCTGATGCAGTGTGACGAACTTTTTATCCGATTCCCCATCGCCCGCAAAGTTGCGACAGCGGGCGCTGATGAAATCAGACACACTAGCCACGCGTTCACTAGCGACGAGGGCACGATACCACGGTCGGTCGCGGCCACGCAGCCATGCATTGATCAAGGGCGCGAGCTTTGCGCCAGTGGCGGTGGCGTCCATACGCTTGGGCACCACTTCCTGACACCACGTAAAGAGCGGCTTGTCGGCGGCGGTGGCCAGGGCATGTGCGAGGACAATGGCGTTCATGTCCGGACAAAAAATAGCGTCATAATCTTGCGGCTGCACGCCGGCGCGCCTTGCTGAACGAAAAAGCCACCCATCAAGCAGGCGGTTGGGCATAAAGAGGATGGCGCGCTTAAAGGTTTGCCCATCTCTCAGGCACCAGCGGGGTGGCTTGATGCGATGCGTGCCCGGCTCGCCTCGATCTTGGCCACCAGCGAGACACAGCACCTCCACCTCCCAGGCGGGGCAGCGGCGCAGCAACCTGGCGGTCTCACGCGCAACCATCTCTGCGCCACCATGGTCGTGCTCGTAAAAAAATGAAACCAATAACAGACGCATCAACTTTTGGATGTGAATTCCGCAACCATAAGGGCATTGGCGTAGGGCCATGGGCGGCCGAAAGGTGTACCCACGGCCTGATGCCGTGCCACTTCGCTCCATTCCCGCGCGCTGCTGCGCAACATGAAACTAGCACGGTCCTGCCCGAGGGCATTCTTCTCGATCAATTGATCCAAGTGCGGATTATACCCCAACGGCACGGTAATCACCAAGCGTCCAGCAGGCTGTAACATCGCCCGACAAGCAGTAATAGCGGCAAGAATTTTCCCGGCAGGCTGGCCATCAATATCATCATCAAACCCAATATGCTCAAAGGTGGAAATGGAAAGGATGAGTGAGAAACGCCGATCCGTTTGCCATTCGATGATGTCCTCGTTGATCACGTTTTCACCCGTTTCAAACTTGTCCACCACCGTGTGACCGTTCATGCCGTAGTGGCCCAGCACGTTGCCGATTTCAAGTACCGGCCCGTCGATTTGCTCCAGATACCAACGACCAAGCGAAACTTCCACGCAACGCTCGTTGCTCCAGGTAACGTTGTAGTTTGCAAAATGGCAGGGCAACAGCCCTCCACAATACTTGAAGTGACGCGGAGTGAGAAACGGTCGAATGAACGGCGAAATGATTTTTCGCAGCGGCAGCAGGAACAGCTCCCTCCAGCCAAATCGCTTGGTGAACCACTGCACTTTGCCAGTGAACCCACTGTAAAGATGACCGTTTGTTCCCATTGCCGCGACCACCCAACCAAAGCCACCCCGCAGCGACAAGTCAATGTTGCGGGCAACGCGTAATTGACTTGGCCGGCACACCCGCAAATGCTGCGCCAGCGTTGCTTCATGATTATCCACAAGCTCATTCACCTGCACTTTAATTACGAGAAAAATGCGCATGCGTTTTTTGAGTTACAGGCGCGCGACGCCATTAGCTGGCTGCAGCAGAGTGGATTGAAAATCGGGGCAGAAACCCGAATGCTGGATCTTGGTTGCGGACACGGGTATCTCGGCCGCACCTGTCAGGAATTGGGTGCTCAGGTCACTTTCAGTGATCTCGAAGATTTGCGACTGGATGAATTAAAGGAACAACCCTTCCAACAGATCGACCTGAACTCAGCCGATCTAAAGGCTCTCGGAGAGTTCGATTTAGTAACGTGTTCCAATGTCCTTGAGCATCTTTCCAGGCCAAGCAATCTACTAAGTGGCATGCCCAAGCTACTCAAGCCGGGGGGGCATTTTTACCTCAGCTGGACCAACTGGCTATCGCCTTGGGGCGGTCATGAATTTTCGCCCTGGCATTATCTGGGCAAACGTGCCGGCCCCATTCATACCGTGAATAAAAACCTTTTCAAGACGTACATCGGCTCGGTAATGCGGGAAGTACGCGAACAGGATAATTTGACCGTGCAGCGGATAGCACCGCGTTACTATAACGAATTGACTTTCCTGATGTGGCTACCGTGGGCACGAGAATTTCTCACGTGGAATTGCGCTATGCAGATTCAACGTACTTCGTAACCGCTTATTCTTTTGCCCACTCCTCAAGTTGACCGCAGGCGACAGGCAACACTTGCTCCCAATGAAACTCCCGCGCACGATCACGTGCAGCGATCCGCCAATCCTGATAGTGCCCTTCGCTGGTCTGCACATTGGCAATTGCCTCTGCCAAACTCGAAGGGGTATTTTCATCGGTCACCAGGCCGGTTTGCCGGTGCAGCGTGGATTCCATCAGACCGGGCACGGGATATACAACTGCTGGCGTGCCCATGGCGTTGGCCTCAATTACGTTAAGGCCCCAACCCTCTCGAATGGAGGTGTGCAGGAGAAAATGTGCCTCTCGCAGGGCAACATCCTTTTTTTCCTCAGTCAACGAACCGCAAAATTCCACATAATCACTCACTCCCAATTCATACATGCACTCTTTCAAGGCTGCCTCTTCCTCTCCCGTCCCAACAATTTTTAAATGCACTTTCAACTCATGCTCCTTCACTAGGCACTGCACTGCCTTGATGGCATGGTCAACTTGCTTGTTGGGAGCAAGGCGAGAGACCACGATGAGAGCAAGTGGCTCGTCCAGCTCTTTTTTGGGCAATTCCTCTAGCACACGCGTCTCGACACCGTACGGAATAGTTGTCACAGACCCCACTCCACTTGCCTTCAGTTGATCGTGTGTGAATGTGCTTGTGGTCCAGAAGGGCACTTCACGGTACTTGCGGTGGGTCAATCGTTCCTGCCATTTGCCAATGGCGCTAAGTGGCCACGGATAAAAGGCGCTCCATATCGGCCCTAGCACCTCATGGATATAGGCAACACAATTGGCCTCACACCACCAAGGAGCGTACCACGGGATGCCGTGATGCTGATCGACAACAAGATCGAAGGGTTCTTGCGTGGCGTACCACTTTTGGGCAGCGCGCCAAGAAGTGAGTTTTCCGCCATCCCGCACCACCTGGATGTCGTTGATGAGTTCCTCATGCGCACCTCCCGGAAATTTATTGGCGAACCAAACAACCTCATGTCCGCGCTCGACCAGACCTTGCATATAGGCGAGTGACACACGTTCTGCTCCACCGGCGAGGGGGTTGTGAGGATCGCGCCAGTTAAGCATAAGAAATCGCACGCACAGACAGTCTCAACATACTGTGGGCAAGTGACAATGAAAAAGCCCGGTTGACCCACACGAAGGTTTATCGGAAACTAACCCACATGAGCGAGTGGCGGAATTGGCAGACGCGCTGGATTTAGGTGTTCATTTCCACGTTTAATCATGTTCAATAATGCCTGCTTTTTCAGGCTTATCTCATAATACATCGACAGGTGTGCGTGTATGAAAGTGGCACAAAAAGTGGCACAAGGCCCGGGTGGGATGTGTTTTGGGAATCGAATCCAACGAACATTATTTCCAGTTTTTTGCCGATTGATCCAGTTGCTGGTCTGTGAGTCCAAAAGCTCTGGCAACACCTCTTGCCATCATAATATTGCCGGCTTTGTTCATGTGGACCCCATCACTGGTCAACTGCTTTCCCTTGGGTGCATCAGCCGGGAAGGTTTTCAGTGCGGCCTGCATATCGGCATTTAAGTCAGCCAATAAACATTTCTTCTCGTTGGCCAATGCCCTGATGAAGGCATTGTAGGGTAAAAGTTTTTGATTGAGGTCAT
>CAZTTU010000159.1:0-5831 GCA_964616045.1 uncultured Verrucomicrobiota bacterium
TGCCAACAGCACCAAAGCCATACACAATAAGACCGCCATTAAGGTTATGCGGACGACTTTCACTTCCCCCACTGTGCCGTCGAGACGAGGTGGAGCAATGTTGAATGGAGCATGCTCAGCTTCCTGTGGGAGAGGGGTTTTGTTTACGGTATTCATACAAAAAGTCCACGAGTCGTTGCTCCCCAATATCACTCCAATATTCCCGTTCAAGTTGATGAATTGAGGCACTTCTGCCATAAGGAACGCCAAGCCCTATTCCAATAATAATTCCAGCAATAAAACAGCCAGCGGCCAATTCATTTTTGCCCCCTTTCTTTTCCAGCTCTGTCATAGCGCAGCTAGCCTAACTATCCCTCTTTCGGTTGGCAATTGTGAATGGGAGGCATATCCACCTCAAGTCTGGCGTCAATGGTCAGGCAACGGAGGGACGTTAGAATCGAAGATTATTGAATTGGCCAGCAGTGTAGAGTAGTGTGGTCATGTTCTTGGAGGAATTGACCAAAACTAAGAATCGGAAATGGTAAATAATGGTCCAACCTAAAAAAGGTTCAGTTTTTCAGTTGAAAAACCGACTTGCCAGTAGGTTCGAGTCCCTCCTCCGCTACCAATTTTACTTAACAGGCTGCGAATATCTTGCTCGCAGAGTTGAGTAACTTTGCTTTGCCGGGGTACTTCACGAGCAACTATTGTTCACAGGTAATTGTTGCACCGACCATGATGCTTTCCAGACTCAGAGGATTCTTTTCAAACGACATCGGTATTGATCTAGGTACGGCTAATTCGTTGGTTTACCTCAAGGATCGCGGTATAGTAATGCGCGAGCCCTCAGTGGTAGCAATACAGTCAGGAACAAAGATTGTGCGAGCTGTCGGGGTTGACGCAAAACGCATGCTTGGGCGCACCCCTCATAACATATCGGCCATCCGACCAATGAAAGATGGAGTGATTGCCGACTTTGAGGTTACCGAGGCCATGCTGAGGCACTTTATCAAGAAAGTGCATCATCACAAGATGGTGGCGCCCCGCGTGGTGGTCGCTGTGCCCTCTGGCATAAATGAGGTCGAACGACGCGCGGTTAAGGATTCTGTAATGCATGCAGGCGCTCGCGAAGTATTTCTTATTGCTCAACCGATGGCTGCTGCCATTGGGGCGGGCCTTCCGGTCGCGGAACCTGCTGGCAACATGGTGGTTGATATAGGAGGAGGGACCTGCGAGATCGCTATTATATCACTTGGCGGTATTGTGGAAAAACGCAGCTTGCGCGTGGGTGGCGACCAATTTGATGAAACCATTACCCATCACGTTAAGCGTGTGCATAATTTATTGATTGGCGAACGCACTGCCGAGGACATCAAACTAAAAATTGGGTCGGCCTTTCCATTGGAGGAGGAGTTAACACTGGAGGTTAAGGGCCGCGACTTGGCCGCAGGCCTGCCAAAAACGTTAACCATTAGCTCTGAGGAAGTCCGGGAAGCCCTGCAGAAACCCCTAACCAGCATTCTCGAAGCTATCCGCATTAGCTTGGAACGGTGCCCACCGGAGTTATCCGGAGACCTCATCGAGCGCGGCATTGTGATGGCTGGAGGTGGTGGGTTGCTGCGAGGCATTGACCGCTTGGTCTCCAAAGAGACCGGCCTGCCGGTAAGCGTGGCTGAAGACTCCCTTACAGCTGTGGCTCAAGGCACTGGTCGCGCACTTGAGGAAATAGATTTTCTTCATCAGGTGGCCGACCCCGATTAATAAGGAGAGTCCCGTTGCGTTCGCTCAGATTGATGGGCGACATGCGCAAAACATCATACCAAATAGCCTGCGGCATTGTTGTTGCATTGGCACTATTACTATTTAACCTGTCGCCACGCTCTGCAACACGGGTAAAAGGCTGGGCAGGCCATTTTTTCTTGCCTCTTTTTGGGCTGCAAAAGGGCCTTCAGGAAATCAGCGAAAAGGCGGTTGACTCCGCCCTCCCTCGCTCACTGCTCCTGAATGAACTCAGTATCCTTCAACAAACAAACCAGATGTTAAGAATGGAGCTGGCCCGGCTGGACGGTGTCGCGAGAGAGAGCGCGCGCTTGAAGACACGACTGCGATTGAAACCGAACATTAAGGGCCAATCGCGGCTGGCGCGGGTCGTTGGTCGAGATACAGCCAACTGGTGGCGCACAATCCAGATTGACTTGGGCGAACGCGACGGAGTTCGGGTGAACCATCCTATCTGGACGGAACAAGGGTTGGTTGGTCGCGTTACACAAGTTGGCCCCTACCGTGCACAAGTAGCACTTGTTGGGGACCCTTCGTGCAGGGTTTCAGTCAAGGTGAGTGAAACCGAGGAAAGTGGGGTGCTGACGGCAGCACCCTTCACAGCAGTGGACCCGCGCTTGGTCAGCCTCATCCATCTACCCTCAGACACGGCAACTGCGCCAGAAAACAAAGTGTTTACCAGCGGCCTCAGCGAGTTCTTCCCCGCCGACATACCGGTTGGTAAAATTGTCAGCGTTAACCGCTCTCATGACTCAGTGCAAACCACCGCACGGGTCCGCCTGTCAGTCGACAGCTCCAAGCTTCAAGAAGTATGGGTAATGATACAACCCAAAATGGCAAACCAATGAACTGGTTCCACACGACATGTATTCTTCTGGCCGCATTAGTTTGTGTGTTCTTGGAAGCCGCCGTTACCTTGCCGCGCGATTTATTTGGAGCGCAGGTCAACCCTCTGCCGGCACTCGTTGTGTACACAGCCCTTCAAAGCAATGTGGCAACCCTCACACTCTTAGTCGTTTGTGGTTCCTTGTGGCAAAGCTCCTTGTCCGCAGACCCACCCGGCATTGCGCTTTTGCCGTTATTTTTGGTTGGAGTTTTCATCGAATTCAACCGCAGGCAATTTGTACGCCGCGAACATTTTGTGCGGTTCACCCTGGGCACAGCCGCAAGTGCGAGTGTGCCATTATTGACACTGTTTTTGCTGCTGACCATCGGACATGAACCCATACTCAACTGGTTCTCCCTTTGGCAATGGTTGGTTGTGTCAGTGGGGGGCGGGATTTCAACCCTGCTGGCTTTTCTTGTGCTTGATTGGCTCAAGATAGCACTTAGTTATAATCCTAAAAAACGCGCGTACCTGATGGCTCCGGACGCGGACGATTTGGAGTAAATGGTTATCCTCGAGCAAATTCGCCGAAAGGATTATCGCCTCGGTAGCGTAGCTGTTTTCCTGCTACTGGGAATGGGAGTACTGCTGGCCGGACTGTGGTATGTACAAATAATCTCCTCTCGCCAGTACGAGGAGAGTCAAAGAAATCAATCTATTCGGACGATCCGAATCCCAGCTGTTCGCGGGAAAATCATGGATCGCCACGGATCAGTGATTGCCGAAGACCAGCCTACCTACAGTCTAAGCGCTTACCTTGAAGAATTGCGCCCTCATTTTCGCAGTGCATGGCGGGAAAACAGACCCAAAAGGAAACTGTCTCATAATGAAAGCTTAAACCTCCAAATTGCAGTACGCCACCAAGTAGTCAGCAATTTTGTTGCCCGCATTGGATTGGATGCCCCAATGGAGGTGTCGCCTGAAGACGTAGAAAGGCATTTCAGTGAGCTGCGAGCGCTTCCCCTGCCTGTCATGAGTAATCTCGATCCCTCAAGTGTAGCGCGATTCATGGAAAAGAGTAACCAGATTCCTGGGTTTGACATTGAGGTATGCCCAACTCGCCATTATCCGGAAATTTCGGTTGCCCACCTTGTCGGGCATCTCAGAAGGGAAGTGTCAGTGAAGGAGGAAACTGCGACTTATAACTACCGTTTACCGGATTTCCGAGGAGTGATTGGCTTAGAGCAGGCATATGATGAAAAGATGCGCGGACAACCAGGCACCCGCACGATGTTGGTCAACCATCTTGGTTATCGACAGTCAGAAAGCCTCATTGTGCCCAGCCAACCGGGTAGCCATGTTTATTTGACCCTTGATTTAGAGATTCAAAAGGTTGCCTATACCGCTTTGTCTAATTCGGGACACGAGGCAGGTGCTGCAGTGGTTTTGGATGTAAACAACGGTGATGTGATCGCATTAACATCATATCCGACATTTGACCCAAACGAATTTATCCCCAGTATTAGCTCAAAAAAATGGACGGAGTACCGCAACTCGAAGCCCAGTCCCCTTCTATTTCGGGCAACACAGGAGCGTTACCCGCCTGGTTCCATCTTCAAGATCATCTCCGGCTTAGCCGTGCTAGAATCTGGGGTGGTCAAGACCAATGATTTTATGTATAGTTCCGGACAATATCGGCTGGGACGTCGCAATATTGGTGATACGGCCCCAGCGGGTGATTATGACTTTAGGAAGGCATTCAAACACTCAAGTAACACGTATTTTATTCATCATGGACTTGTCTGCGGTATCGAAAATATTATCCAAATGGGAAACCAGTTTTTCCTCGGCCAGCGCTCGGGATTGCTGCCCCGGCAGGAAGTGGCCGGTCAATTTCCAACCCCTAAAGAGGTCAAGCACAACTGGCATGATGGCGATACGGCAAACATCGCCATCGGGCAGGGACGTATAACTGTTACGCCTCTCCAGATGGGCCTAATGACCGCTGCCATTGCCAATGGTGGGCGGGTTTTCCGGCCGCGTCTGGTAGCTCGCATTGAGCCGGCTGACCCCGACGCATTCACTGAAGCCATGACCTTTCCGCAGGGAAAAATTCGCGCTCAACTGCGTGTAAACCCGCTTAATCTAGAAGCCCTGCAGCATGCCATGTGGGCAGATGTTCATGAAGCAGATGGCACTGGTCACCGCTCAAAAATCGAAGGCTATGCTGTTTGCGGGAAGACCGGCACTGCCGAGGTGCGCACCGGCGGTCGACGCGACAAGATCACTTGGTTTGCCTCATATGCCCCTTACGAGCGTCCACGTTATGCCGTAGTGGTAATGCTTGAAAGTGGGATCTCTGGCGGACTGACAGCACCTATTGCAAAAACAATCTTCGAGGCTTTGCGCGATCGCGACATCGAGCTTTCACGTCGCCCAAATGGCGCATTGGCCAACAACTAAAGCATGGACAACACCTTTGCCCCTTCCCAAAAACCGCGCCTGAATTGGGTGCTTCTGGCGGCGTTGTCAGGACTGATGGCGTTTGGGCTTGCGTTTGTGTTGAGTGCCACGCGTGTAAATGAATTATTCGCGGAAGCTGCTTGGTATAAACAACCATTCAGCAAAATGATTGCATTCTACACAATCGGCATAGGGCTGGCCGCAGCTGTTTGCTTAAAGGATTACCATCAGCTCGCGCGCTATGCATTTATTGGATACTGGAGCTGCATCACCATGCTTGTGTTCGTGCTAGTTCCGGGTATTGGCGCGACTCGTTATGGTGCGCGTCGCTGGTTTGACTTGGGGTTTTTTCAATTCCAGCCGTCGGAGTTGGCAAAAATTGCCTTTTTGTTGGCCATGGCGCAGTTTCTCAGTCGTCCACGGAATGAATTGCACAATCCTGACACACTCTTAAAGGCAATTGGGTTGACCGCCCTGCCCTTCGGCCTAATTTTATTTGAGCCGGATTTGGGTTCCTCACTCATGCTGTTGCCTCCGGCCTTGGTTATGCTTTACATGGCGGGAGCACCGGCCGGATTCTTGAAGAAACTGGTGGGCGGGGTGGCGTGCTTTATTACTGCCAGCCTTCTCTATGTTTTTTTTGCACCTCAGGCCTGGAAGCCAATCCAGCTTCCCGATTATCAAAAACGCCGCTTGATGGTATACTTTGGGGTTGATTATCAGACCCAATACGCCAAGCCAAACGCAACACCAGCGGAGCTGCGCCGGGTGAGCGCCATGCAGC
>CAZTTU010000160.1:0-5826 GCA_964616045.1 uncultured Verrucomicrobiota bacterium
ACCATGAGGCCGCAAACCCAAAACCTCACCACAACACGACACACGTATGAAAAATGAACCGCAAACTGCACAACAACTCCCTCCTTCACGAACTGCGTGTTATAGTAGTCGGCGAATATAAATTAGCAAGTTCTCGACTTCAAAAATTATTCACACCCCTCATAGCAAGTCTATTCACCGAGGTGGAAGTGCTAAACCCGGGATTGGCAAGAAATACTTGCGGCTGCGCGTGGGATCGTCCCCAGGAGTCAATTCAGGATCCTTTCCCAGCACCACATGCGTTTGGTTAATGGCCTCGACAATATATACTGAGCCGTCGATGAACAATTTGCGCCCTGGCTTGCAGGCCGGGAACAGTATACGGTGGTTGGTGCCGCGACCGTATTCCAGGTCAATAAACTCGCCCCGCTCGAAGTATTTTACGTGATCTGTGACGAAATTCACGCTCGACCCCTCCTTCTGATCCTCCCGCAACACAACAGCCGGCAACCCTTGTGGAAATCGATCGCCCCCAAAATGCACGACATTGGTAGCGGGATGCAGATAAAGCTTCATTTTGAAGAAGTGCCTTCCCGTGCCCGGCCCGTCCACACGTTCATAGAAGTGAACCACCAATCGCTCCGGGTGACTCGTGGGATCATACAGAGTGGGGTCTGCCACGCCTCGACGCGTATATTCCTCCTCAAATGCCTTCAGCGCCCTAGGATCAGGGTGTTTAAGAATCCTTTTCTCAAATTTGTCCGGGAACACATCCCACGTCCGCAGAAAACGATTGGTGTGCAGTTTATCCACAAACCCAGCGCTGGTAATTCCCGTCCAATCCACCCAATTGACATACGGCTCGTTTGCTTCATTCAATGGCACCAACGAGTTGCGGGGCAGAATCGTGCCCACCACGTTTGTAGCCAGTGTTATGAGATTGGTGGTGGGTAAAAAGGCGTGCAATCTGGGATCATCGTGCAGCATCTGGTTGGTGGTTTGGTAACGGAGGCATTCATCTTGGATAGTGATAAAATGATTGACGACATTGCCGTTTCCGTTCAAGCGCACCTCGCCCCAAATGCGCATGTACAACGAACGGGGCGGCCCAACCACCGACATTGCCTCAAGACCCCGCTTACGCTCGCCGTCATCCGACCTAAAAATCCCAAGACTCCGATTGGTCAACCACACCTCGGGAGAGAAAAGATAGTGATTTGAAATACCCTTAAGCAACTCCAATCGCGGGGTCTTGTTGGCGTTTGTTGCGGCATCAAGTGATGCATGAAACGTCGACACATCCTCCTGAGACAACATGTCCCCGCCAATTCGGATTTCACCGCGCGAAGTTGGCGCGTCTTTTATGATCTCTTCAACTTTGGAGCGGTTGTCGAAGAACTTGGTGAGGGTGAAATATCCCAGTACCCCAAGCGCGCCCAAAAGCACTACCTTTTCAAGATGATCGAGAAGGGGTTTAGCCTTTTCCAAGTATGGCCTCAGTTTATCCATGCCGGCCGGCTAAAATCCCTCCTCGGATTCCTCATCCTCCCGACCATCTGCATGCTTGATCAGACCACGAATGATGTCCAGGTGAAGTTCCACCCTTAGCAACTGTTCTTCAATCACCGGCCTGGCCGATTTGCTGCCCAAACCCGATGCAGCCAGCGCGTCAATCGACCCAGCAGATAGTTTGTCAGAATTGCTCTTTTTTTCATCATCGCCGCCACCACCGCCATCGCCACCGGAAGGATCACCCCCGGGAATCCCAAACCCACCACCCAGCGACGCGTCGCCCATGCCGTCGTCATCACTATCTACCACCTTTTTCTTCTCCCCGGGGCTGACAGATTCAATCTTTAGATTGCGTGTTATATAAATGCCATTGCCACCTGCCGGAAAGGTTGCAATACGCCCCAGCACCGAGGCCAACGTTTCCGGGTAACAAACAAAGGTAACAAGGTAAGGATAGCCCTCCAAGGTCTCCTCATCATTGACATAATGTTTAAGATCGTCCGTGTATGCTTGGGAAGATCCCGTGCGACCCTGATCCTCAAGTTGCACCATGCGAGTGCGCTGGATGCCCTTAAGTTCCAGGATATTGCTCGTAAGAAAAATCCCGGCAATTTTTCGAACGTCATGCAGTGCCAAGGCCAACCCTTCTATCTGGTCGGCAGGCAGGACGACGTTTGTCTGGAAGTGGCCGAAAGTAAAATGATATTGGCGGTTCGTCTGGCCTTTGCCTACTGTGGTATTGGGTATCTGCACACGATTGCTCGCTGCCAAGTCATTGAGTTCGTCGATCCTTATCTTTAGGTGCCGAACAAAGTCGCCCTTGTACGTGGCGTTTACGTCAAATACAAGGACTCCCTTGGCCGTATTAAAAAATTCACCAATACGGGCCAGGTTCTCATCCGCTTGGTCCAAATTCTCCGGCACTGGCTTGAATTCCATAGGGATGTCCGTCACAAACGAACCCTGTGCACTGGAGAGGTCGTCTTCAGCCTTTTTATGAGCCTCTTGATGGCTACTGCTAAATTGCATCCCGAACCAAAGTGCTGCCAAGCTCATCAATAAAAAAACCAGCGCCACCCAATGACGGCGCAGCCCGTAGATAATGCCTTGTATAACCGGGTGATTCATTCTCTAAAACTCCTTTTTTATGCCTTGGGGGGGGGCTTCGTTCGCCGGAGCATCAGAACTCCCTTGGCCCTCCTCCGCAGTATTAGCCAGTGTCCCTGCACCGCCAAGGTCGTTTAACTTCAGTGGCTCCTCCAGTACCAGATTGATCTCGAAATCAATAAACAAATCCTCCGTCCCGACGTTTGTCATCCCTTCGGAAAGGGTTGATCCTTCCTCTGTCTCCGGATCACCACCAAAATAAGGATTGCCGTTGATTGTCTTGACCACCATCGCCGCAAAATCCCTGTTGGCAATCGTGTAGTAACGTTTGAGGTTTAGTGCACGGATTTTTAGTGTCATCTGGGAAATTTCCTGTGGACCCTCATCATCCCCCTCGGCCGCCGAAGGGCTCAGGCCGCGAACCCAGAGTGTTGTGGGGACGGCCAAGCTGATGGAACAGCCGGGGACTTTCAGGTTGAATGCCTTTAGCACACCCTCGTACGCCGGCCAATCATCGCGAGATATGGATGGATCCCTCCAGATTTCAAGATACTTGAGATCTTTTAATGAAGCCAGCCGGGCCAGAACCGGTTCACGCACGGCATCGCGTCGCACACCTGGCCCCGCAAGGCCCGCATAAATCACCTGGCGTGTGTCCCCATCTATCGCATAGCTACCACCCAGATTCACCACCGTGTCCAGCGCGACAGCAACATCCCCCACCAGTTCCGGGTTTACGTCCTGCCCCGCACCACGCGGACTGTCGAGCACGAACTCACCCGGCACGGTCCTGAGTGTGTATATCCCGTCTGGCTGCAGACCGGCAAAGACCACGCGTGTGTTTTCGTTCATCGACCGGCCACTATGCAACTCCAGCCAGTCAGGGCTACGGGAAAGTGGCTTCACAAAAAAACGCGTCTCGCCCATCACCGGCCGCAAGCCCTTCGGCCAATTTGAAAGCGCGCCAATAAACCGTACTTCGGCACCATCCTTAAAGCCATGCCCAGGCCAAACAATGACATGAGTCGCCAAATCCACCCACGGCTTGGGACGTTCAGCCGGTATCTTCAAATCGGCCGCATCCTCCCCTTCCTCACGAACCTGAGGGGGGTCTATTGAGGCAGATTCCTCGGCCGCGTTGGCCAGTCCGAGATCAAAATAGCCCGCAACCCCAGAATCCGCAAAACCCACTCGGCTTCCCGGTCCCATTTTTTCGTCAGCGTGCAGCGCAAATGCGCCGGGACGACCTGGATCGTTCTTGACGTAAAACAATTCATCCTCACCAAAGACTCGCGGCATCGTTGGGGCAGCCCCAACAAACCGTACTGTGTTGCCCTCAACCAGTGGATGATTGCGCCAATAAACATGATGAGCCCATCGGTTGGTCGCCGGACCAATGCCAACACGCTGTTCCTGCTCGGTGAAAACTATCGGGTTCTCGCCCAAATCCGCATCCTCCAGCTTGCCGTGCAAGGTAAAGGCAGGCTCATCATCATCAGGAGGAAGCCCGATGAAAAATATTTTAGCGGCATTGGTCACCCCTCCCGGCAAACGACCCCGAAATTGTACCGCCTCTCCCCCCTCGAACATATGACCGGCCAGTGACAACCTATTGGTGCCTTCAATTCGCACCGCGCGCCACGGCAGCACGGGTATTTCAGTGCCCACCAAACCGGGGTACTGATCCATCCGAAGAATCTGTTTTTTGTCGGCAGCATCAAAGAAGGCGGTAATTTTCACATGCGGCTCGATCTGTTGCATGGATTCCCTGATTGCCCGAAGCAGCTTGATCCATACATAGCGGCTCTGTAAAAATCCCTGAATGGCTTCGGCATCACCCTTGAGGGCTGCAAAGGTATCCAGTCGATCCTGAATTTCCGCCAGCTTGGCGTTAATCTGCGCAGCATTGTCCGGTGCGTTGTCACGATATTGCTTGGCGGCCTTGGTTTGGGCCTTGGCCAGGCTCATGTAGTGCGAACCAAACACAGCAAAGAGCAGCGCCGCACAAAACACTGCCGCCACCAGATAAGGCGCACGCCGGTCGATTTCACGGCTCACCTTTTCGCGCGTAGGCAGCAGGTTGAATTCCGTCATGCCAATCGTCACCTTGCGCAGTCCAAGCCCAACCAACTCACCCAGTGAATGCTGCACCGTCGCCAGTTCCTCCCGGTTTACTGCCTCCGCCAGTTCAATATTGCGAAAGGGATCAAGAAATTCAACACCGAGATTCAGCTTTTGCTGCAGGAAATGGGCCACATATGGCAATTGCGAACCGCTGCCAGCCAGGTAAATTTTTGTGGGCGGTGCGCCACCCTGCTGGCTCCGATAAAACTGAATGGTCTGCGCCACCTGCTGGTGCAGTCGCGTCATCACGTTGCGCGCAACCTTGGAGACAATGGCCTGATGGGGATCCTGAGAATCCTCGATCGATCCGCCAAGATGCACATAGCCATGAGCACACTTAAACTGCTCTGCAGAAACCTCATCAAGTTGAGCCTCACTGGCAAACTCCTGTGTAATATTCTGCGATCCGACATTGATGCTACGGGTGTAAAACATACTGCCTTCAATGAACAACGCGTTGGTGGTCTTCGCTCCGATATCGAGCAACAGCACACAGCCCTCTGGCTCCCCATAGTTATGCATATACGCATTTCGCAACGCTGCCGCAGATCCATCGATGATCTGCAGCTTCATACCATGCTTGCGGCTCAGGTCGGCAAACCCCTCCACGACGTTGGTTCTTAGAGCCATCAACAGCACGTCCAACTCGCCCGTCCCGGCCGTGCCCAGCACCTGGTAATCCCACTGCACCTCTTCCAGCGGGAACGGCACATTTCCCTGCGCCTCGTACATAATGATCTGGCTGGCCTTCGATCCCTCCACCGGCGGAATCCGCAGCAGTTTGGTGAACACCTGGCTGCTGGATATGCAGTAGTTGGCTTCCATGCCCTTGGCGCGAATCTCGTTTTCATCAAGCACCTTGGTTAGTGTAAGATTAATGCCCGCAAACGAATCCGGTTCCTCGTCCTCTCCCTCAGGCTCCGGCGATGATTCCATCGGCACTAGGAAATATCGGTGCAATAGCAGTGTGCCGTCTGTGCGCGCTTCGAACTCGGCCAACTTGAGAGAGCCTGAGCCAAAGTCGATGGCTAGGAATGTTTTCATGCAGGGTAAAAAACACCACCGCTACGGTTTGTCCGATCTACAAGCCGCTCACTGGTCGGT
>CAZTTU010000161.1:0-5784 GCA_964616045.1 uncultured Verrucomicrobiota bacterium
AATACAAAAACTACCCGTTCACCAATCACGTACATTTTTATGGCTGGTACATCGGGAACTATCCGGACCTGGAAACCGAGCGCATCACTGCGCTGACCGCATTGTTGAATACCCTGTAACAATGATTAAATCTTTAAACAAACCGCTTGATGTCCTGTTTGTCTCTCCCGATTCATCGGCGAAGGCCTATCAGGAGTTAGCTAAAAAATATGCGGCCATTGAGACGCCAACATGGGCGCTTTTGCTAGCTCAAGCCTGTCGCAGCAATGGTTTTGAGGCGGCGATATTAGATACAGGCGCTGAAAGATTGACGCTTGAACAGTCGGTGAAACGCATTGACGAAGCCAATCCGAGGTTAGTTTGCCTGACGGTATACGGCCAGAATCCAAACTCGGGAACCACCAACATGATCGGTGCCATCGCTTTATCTAAAGCACTAAAAGAATCCTATCCCGAATACAAGATTGCCATCGTTGGATCACATACCAGTGCCCTGCCCCTTGAAGTGTTGACCGAAGATTCAATTGATTACGTGCTCCTCAATGAGGGCGTTTACGCAGTGCAAAATCTATTACGTAGCAACCTCGATGACGAAGTGGAAAAGGTGAAGGGTATTGGCCACAAATTAAACGGTCGTCCCTGGCTCAACCCTCCCGAACATGTGGTGCCTCAGGATCGCATGGACTTGGATTTACCCGGCTATGCCTGGGACTTGCTGCCGTATGACCAACAGCCACTGGACTTATACCGTGCACATTTTTGGCACGCGGAATTCGATCATTCCAAGCGCACCCCGTTCGCGGCGATTTACACATCTCTGGGCTGCCGGTTTGCCTGTAACTTTTGCATGATCAACATTGTAAACCGAAAGGATAATGAAGATCATATCAACTCCTCCCACTCTCGCAACATGCGATTCTGGTCTCCGGATTTTATCACGAAAGAATTCGAGAAGCTTTCAAACCTTGGCGTGGAAACCTTACGTATTTCTGATGAGATGTTCTTTCTGGATAAACGCTATTTTGAGCCGTTACTAAATAACCTCATCGACCGCGAATTACCCTTGCGAATGTGGGCTTACTCACGGATCGATACAGTGCGACCAAAGTACCTCAATCTGTTCAAGCGCGCGGGGATCAACTGGCTTGCTCTGGGAGTAGAAGCCGGAAACCAAGCAGTACGCCGTGAAGTATCAAAAGGCTCTTTCAAGGACATCAATATTCGTGATGTTGCCCGTGAAATCGGCGAGGCCGACCTGAATATCATTTCCAATTATATCTACGGTTTTCCGGAGGACACCCGAGAAACAATGCAGCAAACACTGGATCTGGCGCTGGAACTCAATACCGAGATGGCCAATATGTATCCGTGTCAGGCTCTCCCTGGGAGTCCATTATATCACGAAGCCAAGCAAAACGACTGGCCACTGCCTGATTCCTATGAGGGGTATGGATTTCTCTCCTACGAAAGCCAGCCTTTACCGACAAAACATCTCGCTGCTGCTGAAGTAATGCGCTTCCGCGACGAGGCGTGGCAAACCTATTTCACCAACCCGGACTACCTCAACCTCGTTGAGAAAAAATTCGGTCGTGCTCAGAGAATGAACGTAGAGGATATGAGTAAAGTCCCTCTCCGCCGCCAGTTGCTGGAAGAAGAAACCTCCGAAACCTGTTTAACCTATAATGTGCGCTCTCAAACTCCATAAAAGCCCTGGAGAGGACTTGATGACCGCTCCAGAAGGATCGGCCATTCTAGAGTTTGTCGATGCATCACCTCAGGCTAATGCCCCGAATCAAGCCCGGAGGTTAGAGTTTGGCACCAAGGCCGAGACTCTCGCCTCCTTGCAGAATTTGGTTCAAACAGTGGAAGTTCCGGATATGCTTTATTTCAGCGTAGCTGAGTGGTGGGCGAATGAAACGGCTATGCTACTGGAGATTGGGCGGCGTTTTGAAGACCATCAAGTCATAATTCGCAGCAGTGCGCAAAACGAAGACGGCAACACCCATTCGCAAGCAGGGGCGTTTACCTCATGTCTAGATGTCGATAGCGGCAATGCAAAGGCAGTTAAGGAAGCCGTACAATCAGTAATAAATTCCTTTCATGGAGACCCTGAAGATCAGGTACTCATCATGCCAATGTTGCAGAATGTGATTCTAAGTGGCGTAATCATGACGCACGAACTGGATACGGGAGCCCCATATTATATTTTAAATTACGATGATGAGAGCGGCAAGACTGACACCATCACCGGCGGCAAGGGGGTAAACAAAACGGTGATGGTGCATCGTGACTTTGGCTCAGGACGTGTTGCTTCAACCCGTGTTACCGAACTGCTAAATCTAACCCGCGAACTAGAACAACTTTGCCCACGGAGAACTCCACTGGACATTGAGTTTGCCAAGACGCGCGATGGCCGACTTCATCTGCTGCAGGTACGGCGCATCACCGTGCATGAAAACTGGAATTGCAGCAACACCCGGCAGGTTGGTGAAGCGCTGTTCCAAGCTGAGCAATTCTGGGTATATCACAACCAACCTAAATCCCACGTGGCAGGTGACCGCACAATCCTTGGCCAAATGCCAGATTGGAATCCGGCTGAAATTATTGGCACGCATCCGAAGCCGTTGGCGGTATCCCTCTACCGGTATCTCATTACCGATTCTGTGTGGCAGGAAGCCCGTGAAACAATGGGATATCAACCCGTACCCCACACTCCATTAATGATCACACTAGGGGGGCAGCCTTACGTTGATGTCCGTGCTAGTTTTAATTCTTTCCTGCCTGCTAATCTATCGGTGATTATCCGAACCAAACTGGTCAATGCTTGGCTAAACCGTTTGGAAGCGCATCCGGAATTCCACGATAAGGTTGAATTCGATGTGGCGCAAACCGTTGTGGATTTCAATTTTGATCAAGACTTTTCTAGTCGTTACCATGGGTCACTTGATGGAGATGAATATCAAGAATACCGATCCAAACTCGCTCAACTAACAGAAAAAAACATTAGCCTTGAGACGGATGCATCACTGCCTTGTGCTCTTCGTCAGGTTGAAAAATTGACGTCATTGCAGGCCGCTTATTCCGTTAATAAACTGGACCATCGGCTGGGAAAACTCCCAATCCTACTGGAAGAATGTCGATATTTAGGCACGCACCCGTTCTCGATTATTGCTCGTCATGCGTTTATAGCCGAAGCACTTTTGCGATCGGCGGTCTCGTGTTATGCTCTGAGCACGGACCGTCTGGGAGCCCTGAAACAATCACTTCATACAATTACCACCGATTTCACTTCGGATTTTACAGATGCCCTGAGTCAACCTGAAACGCGCGACAAGTTTCTTGAAAAGTACGGCCACTTGCGGCCTGGCACATACGACATCACCTCTCCAAGGTACGATCAGCGGGAGGACCTGTTTGAGGCTTCTGCCACCTCGGATTCACATTCTAAAAAAGCTTCTTTCTCTCTCACCGACTCTGAACGGCGAAGGCTAAAGCAGTTGTTCGGTGACTCGGGCATGGGTTCGGTCGATCCCGATCAATTCATTGAATACGCACGGCTGGCAATTACCCATCGTGAGGGTGCCAAATTTATTTTCACACGACACCTTTCCCGAGTACTGGAACTGATCGCTGCCTGGGGTGAAACCCATGATCTCGATCGAGAAGCATTGGCGCAACTAAACGTAAGCGAATTACTTAATGAACTGGTAAGCCCTGTATTGACCGACCCAGAAACCCATTTCCAGGATCTCATTGAATACCGACGGCGTGAACAGGAACACGTCAGCGGAATTCGCCTGGGATATCTGATACGCGATCCGCGCGACCTTTATGTTGTCCCACTCCACCGCAGTGCTCCCAATTTTGTCACGGACCAACGGATCGAAGGAACTCCCTTACGTCTTGATAATCAAGCCCGCGGCAACAGCCAGTTACAGGGCCGTATCATTTGCATTGAGAACGCGGACCCCGGATTCGACTGGATTTTTACGCGAGACATCGCTGGGCTGATCAGCAAGTTTGGCGGAGCCAACAGTCACATGACCATCCGTTGCGCCGAGCTTGGTCTTCCCGCAGCAATTGGCGTCGGCGAACAAACATTTGAACGCGTTGCCACCTCCGAATGTATAGAACTCGATGGAAAAGCACACATTATACGACCGATATATGGCTAAGCGTATTGGGATTACGATGCGAGTAGACACAGCCGCCACGCATGGCGAGCAGCGCGATTGCCTTGCATTAGACTGGGCCATTTACATGGCCAACGTATGCCCTGAGGCAAATTGGATGGCCTTGCCGAATATTGGTGAAACCATCATTGAATATGTCCAGCAATGGAATCTAGACGGCTTCATTTTTTCGGGCGGCAATGACTTGGGCAGTGTGCCCCAACGGGACAAAACAGAAACCTCACTGCTTGATCATGCCCTTCGAGCTGGTTTGCCGGTCTTCGGTGTATGTCGCGGCTTACAACTATTGCATCAACACGCGGGAGGAAGTCTAGTAAGATGCCAAAGCCAAACTCATGTAGGTCAATCACATCCAATTCATTTGCGTGCTGATCTATTGGAATTTGAAGCTCCCGGGCAAGTCACTGTAAATTCGTTTCACAATTGGGCGGTACCAGCCCGCACGCTCGCCCCATCTCTCGAATTGGTAGCTGCCAGCAGCGATGGCTGCGTAGAGGCAGTCCGGCACCGTGCCGCACCGATTACCGCGGTACAATGGCATCCAGAAAGAAAAGCTGAAAACCTGCAAACTACTTTGGACCGCGACCTTTTATTTCAAACCCTAGAACTGAACCACTGATTATGCGCGCCATCATACTAGCTGCCGGCCGTGGGTCCCGAATGGGGAACCTCACCGATGACCATCCGAAATGCCTTACACAGTTTGCAGGACGCACTCTGCTTGATTGGCAGCTTAAAGCCATCCGGGCAGCTGAAATACGTGATATCGCCGTGGTCCGTGGATATCGTGCCGAGACCATAAACCCCGCCGGCTGCATTTGGTTTGAAAACCCTCAATGGGCCAGCACCAACATGGTGAGTACACTTGCCTGTGCTTCTCAATGGCTTCAACGTGATGATTGCATCGTGTCCTATTCGGACATCGTGTATCACCCGAAGATTGTACAACAACTTGCGCTCCACCCGGGCGAAATAGTGATCAGCTATGATAAAGCGTGGTTACCTTTATGGAGTGAAAGGTTTGAGAATCCTTTGGATGATGCAGAAACGTTCCGCCTACAGAATAATGGCCAACTTCGTTCCATCGGAGCAAACACTCGAACAGTCACTGACATTGAGG
The DNA here is from genome assembly GCA_964616045.1 of uncultured Verrucomicrobiota bacterium. Taxonomy (GTDB): domain Bacteria; phylum Verrucomicrobiota; class Verrucomicrobiia; order Limisphaerales; family UBA1100; genus UBA1100. The sequence continues at coordinate 5,314 of CAZTTU010000161.1, forward strand.
GTCAGTATATGGGCCTGCTGAAAATCTCCCCGAACGGTTGGCAGCAAATCGAAACCCTCCTAGAAAAATTATCCGAGGAAAAGCGCAACCACCTCGACATGACCTCTTTACTACAACTGCTTCTTGAGGAGGGAACTGAAATCAACACCGTGCCTACTCACGGTCGTTGGTGTGAGGTGGACAGTGAAACCGATCTTCGACTGTATGAACACATGCTCCATCATAACGACTGGGCTCATGATTGGCGATGGGAGAAAACAGCTGTAACCGCATGACTTGGGATACGCACAGTAACGGACGCGTCATCTGGATCACCGGCCTTTCCGGTGCCGGCAAAAGTACTGTTGCCCGAGCAACTGCAGAGCAGTTAAGAAAAATCGGCACTACCCCGGTGTTAATTGACGGAGATGAAATCCGCGAGGCCATTCGTGATCCACACACCGGTCATGACCCGGCCAGCCGTCTGGCCAA
>CAZTTU010000162.1:0-5758 GCA_964616045.1 uncultured Verrucomicrobiota bacterium
CGAACCCACGTCTCGAGCTTGGGAAGCTCACGTACTACCATTGTACGACACCCGCAATGAGAAGTGGGATTCTGTCAAAGACTTCTCTTCGTGGCAATCCGTTTACCACTTAACCATCCGGGTCAATTCACGTACGCGCTTGGTGATATCCGATTTTTTGATTCTGGTGGTTTTTTGTAAACCAAAGCCTTCACAACAGAAACTCGCAGTTACACTGCCCTGAATGAGGCCGGTACGGAGATTCTTCTCCAATCCACCCTTGCTGCTGGCGAGATATCCCATTAGGCCACCAACAAAGGAATCGCCGGCTCCTGTGGGATCCACTACTTTTTTCAAAGGATAAGCAGGGGCAATAAAAAGCCCTTTGGGGCTGGAAAGAACTGACCCGTGCTCTCCTTTTTTCACGATCACATACTTCGGTCCGAGTTTATGGATACGCGGGATGGCAGCGATCACATTGTCTTCCTCGACAAGTTGTGCCGCCTCGCTGTCGTTGAGCACAAGGCAATCGATATGTTTGAGCAGCTTAAGCAGTGGTTCACGCGCAATGTTTAGCCAAAGGTCCATGGTGTCGGCCACAACGAACTTGGGACGGCGAATTTGATCCAGTACGCGGCCCTGAACATCAGGGGCAATATTGGCGAGGAGCACGTACGGGAGTTTGGTGTAGGCGGTGGGCAACGTGGGGCTGTAGGTTTCGATCACGCCAAGCACGGTATCGAGCGTGCGGCGATTATTCATATTCACCTCGTACTCCCCGGACCAATGAAAGGTTTGCCCGGACAGTTGCTCCAGCCCCTCGAGGCAAAGGCCGTGTTTTCGGTAAAGGTTGATATATCTGCGTGGGAAATCATCCCCCACTGCGCCCACCAAATGTGTCTTGGTGAAAAAGCTGGCGGCTATCGCGGCGTGGCTAGCAGATCCTCCCAGTAAACGGGGGTTTTCCGCATAAGGGGTCTTAATGGAATCGAGGGCCGTGGTACCAACAACAAGCAGACTCATGATTTATCTTTCAGTCAAGAGGCACGGAGGCTATGCGTTCACGAAATTGCTGGCAAGCACCGGTGACATCTCTCGCCTTCAAAATCGCAGACACCACACATATTCGACGGGCCCCAGCTTCAAGCACGTCATCTATATTTTCCATCGTGATGCCGCCGATAGCGAACCAAGGACAATCAGCATACGTCGCAGCCCAACGCACATAATCCAAAGTCACGGCCTGTCGCCCTAGCTTAGTGGGTGTGGCATAAACCGGACCAAAGGCAAGATAATCCGCGCCAGCCTTCATTGCACGCTCTGCCTGTTCCGGTTGATGGGTGCTAAGCCCTAAGCTGAGCTTTGGATTCGCCGGCTTCAGTCCTAAAACGGAAGTGTACCCGGCTTCAAAAAAATCCTCCTGCCCCAAGTGGCAAAAATTAGCTCCAATTTTACCGGCGATTTGCCAATGATCGTTAATCACCAAGCCCACGTTTGCAGATTGAGTGATTGGCAGCAGTGCCTCTGCTGTTTTATGAATGAGATCGACGCTCCAATCCTTGGCACGTAGCTGAATGAGGTCAGCCCCACCATCGCAGAGTTGCCGGGTAAGATCGGATGGCTCACGACCGTCGAGATATGCACTGTCCACAAAGGCATATAAACGGCATTCGGCAAGAGGCTTCACTGATCCGCCCGGGCTATGCGTCCCTCTCGATCATCTCTCGACGATTGGCGAGCAGGTTCTCGATAAAATTGGTGGCGTATTTGCCCCGGCGGAAATTCGGATCACGCATGATGGCCTGCTCAATCGGAATGGTCGTTTTCACCCCTGTAATCATGTATTCTCCGAGTGCCCGACTCATGCGGGCGATGGCCTCGCGACGATCCTTACCGGTGGTGATAAGCTTGGCGACCATGGAATCATAGGTGGGAGGGATAGTGTATCCTGCATATACGTGGCTGTCTATTCGGACACCTTTGCCTCCGGGGGCATAGTACATCTCCACCCGTCCGGGTGAGGGAGTAAAATTAGCGTAGGGGTTCTCCGCATTAATCCGGCACTCGATAGCGTGCCCCGTCATCGTGATGTCATCCTGGGAAATACGAAGCGGCTCGCCCATGGCAATAAGAATTTGTTGCTTCACAAGATCTATGCCTGTGACTTCCTCGGTAATGGGATGCTCAACTTGAATCCGCTTGTTGACCTCAAGAAAATAGAAATTACCTTCATCGTCAGCCACAAATTCAACGGTACCAGCATTCACATAGTTGGCCTCATGAGCAATCCTCAGCGCCGCATCCCCCATTGTTTTGCGTAAGTCCGGCAATTGGGACATCAGCGGCGACGGAGTCTCTTCAATGAGCTTTTGATTCCGGCGCTGGATTGAGCAATCCCGCTCGCCAAGGTGGATTACATTGCCCTTTGTATCACCAAGAATTTGAAACTCAATGTGGCGTGGATTCTCAACAAATTTCTCAATGTATACACCGTTATTGCCAAATGCTTTTTCTGCCTCGGTCCGCGCGGTGTGATATCCTTTTAGCAGGGAAACTTCGTTGTGTGCCACGCGCATACCCCGGCCACCACCACCTGCAACCGCTTTGATTATCACCGGATACCCAATTTCTTTGGCCACACTACGCGCCGCGCCCTCATCTTCCACCATGCCGTCAGAACCAGGCGGCACTGCCACATCTGCTCGTTCGGCCAAATCTCGACTAGTTTGTTTGTCCCCGAAGGCTTTCATCACGTTGGCGCCAGGCCCAATGAATGCAATGTTGCAGCTCTCGCAAACCTCTACAAATCGGGCGTCTTCGGACAAAAAGCCATACCCCGGATGGATAGCATCTACATCGGCAATCTCTGCCGCCCCGATAATGCGATCCCGTTTAAGATAACTCTCCGAGCTTACGCTCGGACCGATACAAATCGCCTCATCGGCCATTTGCACGTGCATGGAGTTGGCGTCCACCTCCGAGTAAACAGCAACCGTGCGAATGTCCAGCTCACGACAGGCGCGCATGATTCGCACAGCAATTTCACCGCGGTTAGCTACGAGAATTTTTTCAAACATGGAAAAACTGGAGTAGAGCCTTACAACTAATTGGGCTTAATGCGGAACAACGCCTGGCCATACTCAACCGGTTTGCCATCCTCCACCAGCAGCTCGGCAATCACACCCTTCACCTCGGCCTTGATTTCGTTCATCACCTTCATGGCCTCAATAATACACACGATGGTATCCGGCTCCACGGCGGTGCCCACATCCACAAATGGATCTGAATCGGGAGAGGGTCTCCGGTAAAAAGTTCCGATCATCGGCGATTTTACCTCCAGACCTTCAGTCGCCGGCTCAGGCAAAGGGGCTGACGGGACTATGGGCTCGACCACCGGGGCCGTCACAACCGGGAGACTTTCCTGCACCACGCCCATTTCACTCTTGTGCCCGTTGCTGGGCTCACGCTTGAGCTTGATTTTAAAATCGCCCTCTTCCATCTCAAACTCTGAGACAGAGTTTTTCTTCATGAGGTCAACGATACCCTTGATATCCTTCAGATTCATAGGAAGAGAATTCAAAAATTCACTGCCACTCACCCATGTCGAAACCCCGGCAGCTCAAAAATAACATTGTACCGATTACCATCACCTGAACAGCGCGACAATCCTGACAATTGTGGTCCAACGGTCAAGAGCAGATTATCCTCAAATATGAGCTATCCCCGACAAACAAGCAATTATTAGCTGCATTTTTGGTTACTTTAATGATATAGCTGCCTCTAATCCAATCGTATACGAACTTGGGCCGAAACCGCATATTTGCCCTTGGCAAGCAGATGCGATGAGAGAGTTGTGCCTAAATTCCTCACGCGCGTGGATATTTGAGAGATGGATTTCTATCACCGGCACATCGCTCGCGGCAATTGCATCGCGCAAAGCTACACTCGTGTGCGTGTAGCCGGCAGCATTGAGGACCACCGCTTGAGCAGCCCCCACGGATTCTTGAATCCAAGTAACCAGTTCTCCTTCATCATTGCTTTGGCGAAATTCGACCTCGGCACGCCCTTCAGCCTGCTTGCGCACCGACTTCTCTATATCCACCAGCGTGGTGTTACCGTAAATGTCCGGCTGACGTTGGCCAAGAAGGTTTAGGTTCGGGCCGTTGAGGAAAAGAATCTTCATCGGAAAAAATCTAACGGGAGCACGCTCGTCTCACAACTTCAATTTCATTAATCCCGTTTCCAGCGCGAGCAATTCGGATACATTGGTGTGCAGTGTGCGCTGCGTTTGTTCCATGACCCGCAGATTTCCCTCTGCTTCACGCGCCGAGAGGCGCGCGGCCACTGTTCGTGCCTCTACCAATAAGTTAGGGAACAGAGCCCTTTCATCACTGATGGCGATGCTCTGCATCCACACATCGCGAAGCCATCCTTGCAGTGCGGCCAGAAATCCCGCGCGCCGAAAACGATATTCAGCCATGACCGCCGCATTGTCCTCATTCTCCCACTGCTGCCGTAATTCCGGTGGCACTTCATCGTGATCATTCAGCCGCGAGACACTTTCCACCTCCGCCTCGATCTCCTTGTTAACTGCACCCAGTCGCTCAACCAGAATGCCCAGCAGGCGATAGCGACCGAATAAATCTTTTTTCCCTTCAGCCGCCATCGCAGCAAATTCTGAGAGCCAGTCCAGTTCAGCTGCACAGAATTCCCGCTGTCCATCTCCGGCAAAAGTCAACCTCAGGCACCGTGACCGGATGGTATCAAGCAAGCGCTCCGGCTCCGTCGATACCAGAAAAAAAACTGTTCGTTCGGGCGGTTCCTCAAGAGTCTTGAGCAGTGAATTGGCGGCGTCCATATTCAGGCGATCAGCGGCCACCAGCAGCGCCACCTTGTACCGCCCCTCAGTTGCCTTGTTGTTGATCAGGTCGCGCAGGACGCGTGGAGGGCTTTTTGGGCGACGGACAATTTGGCCGATAGTGATATGCCGCAGCCTGGATTCCGGCCGCACGACCATCACGTCAGGATGATTGGCGTGGTCAATTTTCCTACAACTCTCGCATTTCCCGCAGGCGTCCAGTGGCGTCCCGTCCTGCGCGAATTGTGGAGGTTGCTGACAGTTGAGTGCCTGCGCCAAAATTATGCCGAGGGCTTCCAGTTCCGCAAGATCCTGCCCGGCAAACAAGTATGCATGCCCCAACCGTCCGCGTTCCATGCTGCGTTGAAGAAGGGTGACAACATCTTTCTGGGCCGGAAAATCCGTCAGCGGCATGAGCAACAGATTAGACGGTCAGCTGGTCGGCGTCCAGCGGAGTTGACTATTGTGAAAAACCTCCGAATAACCCGGAATAAATTCGTCTTTCTCGGGGAGCCGGCAGCCTCAGAATTCATCTAACCGGCAGGTTCGGCGCTGGAAATTGACTTTTAAGCAATTCCAGTGTACCCGTTAGTACGTTGTTAGCCGATCCGTCTTGTTTTTTATGAAGTGTCTGTGTTTAGCGGCAATCGCAATCTTGGCTGGATGCAGTCAGGAAACTCTGGAATTTGCCCAATCCCCGGTTTCCGCAGGATCCGACCCCCAGTCTGAAACCAAGGCGAATCCGGTGACTCTCCCCCCACAACCTAAGGAGCCCGTTCCTGCGATCACCGACCCTAAAGTTGTCACCTCACCGACTCAGCCCTCCAAAGAGCGGGCTAAGCCAGTTGAGATCAATCCAACCTTGAATCCGGCAGAAGTTGATCCGGCAGAAGTTGATCCGGCAGAAGTTGATCCGGCAGA
>CAZTTU010000163.1:0-5741 GCA_964616045.1 uncultured Verrucomicrobiota bacterium
ATCCAGATGAACTGTTGGTGCCCGGCTCAATCAATTTTCTTCAAGCCTTGAAGGATCGGGAAGTGCAACTGCATCTGGCCAGTGGCACGGATGAGGCTTTTGTGAGCGAGGAGGCGGGACTGCTTGGCCTTGACCCATTCTTTGGTGATCACATCCACGGCGCACTGGACGATCACAAGGCTTTCTCCAAAGCGATGGTGATCGAGCGTATCCTAATGGAGAACAGAATTGATGGCGCGCAACTTGTTGGCTTTGGTGATGGCTATGTGGAGATTCAAAACATCCGTGAAGCGGGTGGCTTGGCAATCGCCGTTGCCAGCGACGAGGCAGGACGCAGCGGCAAACCAGATGAATGGAAGCGCAACCGCCTGATCGGCGCAGGAGCACACATGGTCATCCCGGATTTTCAGGAATCAGATCGACTGGTCGAGCACCTTTTTAGTTTACAACGGGATTAACGCGTGACCGTTATCACAATTGCCGAAGGGCTCGTCCGAGAATCCAGATAAACCACTTGGTCCAAGACGCGGTGGTGTGGGCGGATTTATTCGCTCAAGGAGATGACCTCGCCTTTCTGGGTGGTGTAGAAAAGTCTGCCGCGGGCAACGGCTAGGCTGTCCCAAACCGGCAACACGGGCAGCTTCATCCGGGCCAGAGTGCTTCCATCCTTGGCGTTTACAACAAGCATCACGGCCCCCTGCTTGCCCTGCAGAGCGGCGTCCTGTTCCGCGAGAATTTTTTCCACATCCTTGTCGCCCTTGGTGAGGCGGGTGAAGGTTTCCTCCTCGTCCACAAGATCTGGCGGGCCGATAAGGAATAACGTGTCACCGGCCTTGGCCATGGCCCGAACCAATATCGGAATATCCTGCGTCCAGTGATGTTCTACACCCGGACCACCTCCGCCGGGTGTAGACCTGCCTGAAAAATGAATCGCCTGGCCAGTCTTGGCCCGCACAATATTCACCCCACTGAGTTTGCCTGAATGCTTGTTGCCAGAGTCATCAATGGCTTTCCCTTTTTCAAAGCCGGAGTAAAGCACGAGCGACTTGTCCTTGGGTTCATTACCCCAGTCGGCGAGTTTTTCCATCTCCTGCTCATTCAAAGCCCGATGGTACACCCGCACTTCATCTACCACGCCTTTAAAAGAAAAAGGTGTAGTGTAGTCGCCCACGGCACTACCGTCATCTGCTCCGACCTGCAGTCCCTGAACCGGCACGCTTTCAATCAAGCCCGTGGCCTTGGCTTCAGCAGCCAATTCGCCGTTCACATAAAGTCGCATTTGTTTATCCTTGGTAAGCACCCCAGCCAAGTGAACCCATTTTTTGGTAACTTTAATTTTTGCCGTAGCCGTAGCCAGTTGCTTTCCGGAGCGAACCATGAAGGTCGGCTTTCCTCTGAGGACAACCAGCGCGTAGCCATTGAATGGGCCTCCATGAGCCATCACTACACCCCCGACTTTCTCGGAAATGCACCAGGCTCCGATGGTTAAGGCTTTCCCGGTGGGATCCAGTGTCTTGGGGGATCCATAGTCGACCATGGATCCAGCTGAGCGCTGCTTTTTTTGGCCGGCTACTGGGGCAGGCGGAGCCTTGCGATTCCGCTCACTGGCAAAGAGTTGATGCTCCAGAATAGTCGTCCATTTATAATACTGTGGCTTACGTCCAAAGCCGTAGACCTTGTCATCATCAAAAACAATGAGCCGACCCGATGGTGCGAACTTGCCTGCCTGATAATAGCCTGCGTGGCCTCCGGCAAAGCTGCGACCATAGACCCAGTAACTACGGTGAAACCAGGTATCATCCAGAAAGCCCGTGGGGCAAAACAGGTGTGCCGTGTCACCACCTTGTTGACTGCCCTGCCCCACAAAATCACCTGTGTGTGGACCAAGATCATGGCGTTTTCCGACGTCATCAAATTTCTGCGACTTCATATAGATAAATTTTTCATCGCTCGACAAAATATCCGGCAGGCCGACGGGCATTTGCAGGATTTGAAGCCGGTCTTGAATGTTGTTCCCCTTACCGGGCTCGGTTTCATCAATAACCTCTTCCACAAGCTTTTTACCGGTGAGGGCATCAAGAGCAAACCAACGCAGTCCGCCATCGAGAAAGTTGGAACGACCGGCCACGCAATACACCTTGTCGCCCTTGACCAACACGCTGCCATGCACTGGCCACACGCTTTCGAGTTGTTCGTAAGCCATGAGGCGACGATCCTCCGGAGCAGCACGGAACCGCCACACCAACGCGCCATCGCGCGCACGTAGACAATACACCCAGCCATCGGCGCAGCCGAAATAAGCACGGCCATCGCGGATGCTCGGCGGCGAATCCACACGCCCACCCGTCGTGAAACGCCAAGCCTCCTTCCCGTCATCGGCGAGGAGTGCGACCACTTCGTGCTCATCAACACGGGCGACGAACAATCTGTCCTCGGCAATGGTCACGGCACTGAGTTTTCCCTTCAGATCGATCGCCCATTTTTTGCCAAGTTTCACTCCGATGGTTGTTTGAGAAAATCCACTGCGCAGATTGTCATGCCGATAAGTCGGCCAGTCGGAGGCGACGTTACCAGCAGAATCGGTCGCCTGTCCGTAGGCCGGCCCTTTCTCAAGACGGTTGGTTTCATCCACCTTGCCCAGTTTGCGCGTGGGCGCGGCAGGAGCGAGCGCATTGAAGCCAAAGAGCTTGGCCTCGGGATAACACGCGCAATTGTGCGGCGGGGCATAAGTGAGGCCGTTGGCAGGCATGACACCATATAGACAGCCGCCGCGAACCCAATGATTGATATTCCAATCCTGCTTGTCCGGATCCACAAACTCAATACCGGTCCGCGAAGGCATGAGAAAGTTATCCGTGGCCTTGGCAATATAGCAGCGGTGGTGAAACCAATAGGTGTCCACGTTTGGTGGGAAGACGACTTTTTCTTCGCCAGTGCGCAAGTCGCGACCAGTGAAAGCACCACTATCGCGGCCACTTGTGGTGGGCGCACTCCACACCATGCCCTTCATCACCAGCAGATCCTCAGGTGATTGATAGCCGCCGCGCGCGTGCGGCGCTTCCCACAATTGCTTTCCACTTTGCGAATCAAAAGCCTTCATCAAACGGTCGCCACCGGCATACAGCACAACACCGTCATGGACTACAAGCTTGGGCCCAAAGTTAAAACGGATTTGTGCCGGTCGACCTGCCTTGCCACCATTCCAAGCCACATCGCCGGAGGAGCGGTTCAGCGCCATAACTTTTTCTCCATCATGAAAATACACATTATGCTCGTCTGTCGTGAGCGTGAGCGGCGCAACCTTGTTGTTATGGCCCCATGAGCGCTTGCCGGTTATGGCGTCGTACGCCTTGACATTACGCTTCTTTTCGTTCCACGCAAAATCTCGTCGTACGCGCGCCTGATCGCCTGTGTTGTGAAAAGGCAGAAACGTGTTCAGTTCCCACGGGTTCGGGCTTACTAGCACAAAGACCTGACCCCCATCCACAATGACCTCCTCTGCGCCCTTGCTATCCGCCAAGTCATGCAACTTCTCGCCCGTGGCGGCGTCCAGCACGCTTACCGGCTCATCGACACCCAGCGTCACGTACACGCGGTCACCCACTGCCACCAGTCGCCGCGCCAATTGTGTCGGGCCGCTCTTTAAAGGCCACAGGTGGCTGTGCCATTTGCCCATCGGTTTTTTCCACAGCACCACACCGTTGAATGCATCGCGCGCTACCAGCGTCCAGCGCGAAGGCAACTGGATGGACACCCGCGAACCCTCGTCCATCACATAAATCACACGACCGTTGGCAGATACCAACGCGCTCATACTTGCCATGCGATCATGATGACGCGACCAGCGCGGGCTGCCAAGCCACTGCAAATGCCGTGGCGGCCCCACCACAGTATCATGGGCAACGGCATTGCCACCGGCGTCGTGAAGGAAATGCGTCCAGTCATCAATTTCTTTCGGGCGTGGCTTCACCGTGGTCTTCCATTCGCCACCCTGCTTCAAGTAAGCCACACCCTTCGGCGCAAGAACGCGCATCACCTCTGTCATCGGCACATCGCCGAGATTCTCAGCAACCAGCAAATTTACCATCCCATCAATGTACGGCAGCCGTTTTCCCGCAAAACGGTCAATGGACACCGGCCCATAGACGCCCGCCTTGCGCACCGTATCGCGCGCCTGAGAGACATTGGCGGAATCTGCGTCTAGCCCATGAACTTGGAAGCAGCTATTCGGCCGCAACGTCAGCGTAAGCGTGCCGTCGCCACAGCCCAAATGGACAACGAAACCGCCTTTGACTTTGAGCACCTGGGGAATGTTATCCGTCGGCCCCGCAAGCATCGTAGGAATGGAAATTAACGAGAAACAGGCCAAAGGCAGCCTCAAGAGGGAACAGAGGGTTTGCATGGGGCGATTATGACGGAGTTGTGCTGGGATACAAGCCTCACGTCGCGGCTTGCATCAACTGCGGACAGGGCCAATGATGCGCGCCGAGGATGGTGTTTGAAAAACGCAACCGACTGGATTTGGCCTACGACCGTTTTCCCGGCGGCATTATTAATCCGTCTCTCGTTGAACACGCTGGCGCGGTGTGGGGCATTGCACGATGTGAAAAATATGACCAGGCTGAACGCAATGCTGACAAATCCCTAAATTTTACTCCCGCCTTTGCAGTGATGTTCCAACTCAATGAAAGCCTCGCGATTACTAAGGAACATTACGATGTGCGGTTTGAAAATTTTCCGAGTATCCCTTGGCGAACAGAGGATTATCGGTTGTTCGTTTTTAAAGGGCAACTTTTCTGCACACACACATTGTGGGTACAAGGATTTGGCATTGGCATGGGACTTTCGCAGGTGGATGTAGATCAACAGTCTATCTCACTGCTGCACCCGATCACCATTGAAAATCTACAAGTAAACACGGTGGAGAAAAACTGGGTGGCAATTCCTCACCGAGACACATTACATTGCCTTTACAGTTTTTATCCGGAATTCACCCTGACCGAATTATTAGATTTACACACCGCAAAATTTTCCCTCTCCCATCGCAAAAATCTGCAGCCCTTATCAGCCGCCTGGCTTCCCGCCACCGGTCTGGAAGACAAGCTGATTTCCCTCAGCACAGTGCCCCAACAGATCCAAAATGAATTGTATCTTCTGGTACATCAAAAAGATGAGGAGAATATTTATCGGGATTTTCTAGTGAAAATTGACACAACTACGATGATGCCCATTGCAATTAGTCGAGAACCCGTGATCAAGGGTGGCGATAGCGAAGGCTTTTGGCGCGGGTTTCTTACGGTTTACTCGCTGCTTATTCTAGGAAATCAGGCAATAGTTTCTTTCGGAGAAGGAGAACGCTATGCCGGCGTGGCCAAAGCGCCAGTGGAGTCATTATTAAATGTTGAACTGTTGGCGTTGGGCGAAAATTAGACTGGGATCTAGGCTGAAGCTCAATGTCAAACTACTTGTTCTTCTTCCGCAGAACACGTCGCACGCCGGAGAGGGGAGGACGTTCTTTATTATTCTGCATGTGTTCAAACAAATATCTTTTGGTGATGCCGACTTGCTTCATGAGCGTTTTGAGCTGTTCCTCTGTAGCGGCGATGGTGGTTCGTTGGTCGAGGTCACTGGCGACGTTGCGCATTTCGCGCGGGTCAAATTTCAGGTCATAAAATTCAAACTCATTGGTGTGCGGAAAGTGGATGAGCTTGTAACGCTGCGTGCGGATTCCCCAGTGCATG
>CAZTTU010000164.1:0-5596 GCA_964616045.1 uncultured Verrucomicrobiota bacterium
GCAGTCTATTGCCTGTCGGCCTTAAACTATGAGCTGCAGGCACCCCTCAAGGCTTCTGGATGATGGCCTTGAACTCAGGCAGTTTCCGCAGGTTGTTGAGGGTGTTGGTGGTGCGGATGAGTTCTCGGATGTTCACGATGGAGCGCGGTGTGTTGGTTAGTCCGCTTAACTCCCAGGCTTTTTTGAGGCAATCGATGGTTTCGTTGGTTTGCCGGAGGTGGTTCAGCGTGACCCCCAATTCGTACCAGGCATCCGGTCGATTCGGAGTCTGCACAGTCAGTTGGCGGCGCAGTTTGGCTTCGGCGACAAGGAAACGGCTTTGTAATTCGACATATGTTCTTTTTTGGATGACGCCGTATCGCAATTGAATGCCGGCTATGGCGGGTAAGAGTCGGAACACCTGAGCTGATAATGCCTGTAGCTTATGATTGTCTGGCTCGGTTTCCAAGTGCCCCGTCAATATGCCAGCGTATGAGATAAGTGAATCCCAATCAATTTTTTGGTTAAGGGATTCTGAGGGGATCATGCCGCTGATATGGTTAAATGCGTCTTTGTATTTGTCGCTTGACAAGAGATAGTCCAAAGCCATTCGATCAGCCAGAATCGGGTCGAAGGAGGTGAAACGTTGAAAATGTTCGCGGCCAATTTTCACGATAGACCTGGCGTTGGTGAGGCTGCCAAGAGTATATTGTATTTTGGCTTGAGATCGCAGTTGTTCCAGGCAGGCGTTTTTGAGTTGATCATCACTAGGATCCATTCGGAGGCTGGTGGCCAGTAAAAGGTGTGCATCCTCGATACGGCCGTTTCTCAACAGAAAGATGAGATATTCGTGTACCGTCTCCGCACTGACCGGGCACAAGGCGTAGGCTTGCCGGAAGGCAAAGTCTGCTTCTTTAAGCAGTTCCTCTTGGCGTTTGTTTAAATATTGTTCCCGCGCGGTCGATTTTTTGGAATCTATGGGGAGATTTTTTTTCAAGTTGTCAATGTTCTTAGAGCGCCAGTCATACAGTTTGGCAATGCTCAGTCGGAGTTTGGAGAAGGCACGCTGAGACACGTAGCTGCGGAGAAAACGCTTCTGTATAGGTGTGTGACTTGCATGGTTTCTGCGGACATAAACCTGATTAATCCAATTGCAGATGTCGGGCATCGGAGTGCTAGGCTCGACAATTTCTTTACCTATCAATCGGTCCATGTATTGGGTCCAAAATGCCCTATCGCGCGTGAGGATGTTTTTTTGCTGATCCGCACTCCATTCACCTGAAGGAGTGCGTTCGATTTCCAATATGATGCCGTATGGCACGAGATGCGGATACATCCATGGTAGGGGCATGCTCTCTTCAAGGTAAAATTCATGCTCAGGGTTTTCCTCAAAGATTGCCTTGGTGAGGTCCGAGTTTATTTCCCATACTGCAGATTCCTGACTTATTCCCGGAATCTGTGTCACGCGGTTGTAGGATTTAGAGTAATCGCCATCATCCGGGATGTGTATCTCAAGAGCCGGATAAACGCCGCCGGGTGAGCGCCGGATCATGCCACTGAAGGCATCCTCCAAGAGTCGTCGATTCAGCATTGTGCGTGCGTGTGTCCACGGCTGTTGCCTGTATAAAGCCTTGGTGATGGGGGAGAGTTGGACATCTTGAAAAATCCGGGAATCATTATCTACTGCAGATGAGCATGTTGTCGGGATGGTTTGCCTGCGTTCATTTAGTATTATTTTCAGGGCAGTCAGCAGGCTGCTGTCGCTGATGATCGTGTCATAGAGATCAGAGACAACTTTATCGTTAGTTAAAAGGTTGAGTTTAATAGTATCGGCTCCGATCTTTGAGCTGCAGAATTGCGCAAGTTCGGATACCCACTGTTGTCGTTGAAGGATAGCGGTAATTAAGTCAAGAATTTGTCCTGCATATTGAGGGTCTGAGGGCAAGGCAGGTAAAAGCAGTGCCATCTCGCGGCGCTCTTGATCTGATAGCTTAGCCATTGCTTTCCGATGACCATTGATGTCTGCCTCTAGCAGTCTGTTTAAACCGTTTGCCAACTTTTTTGCCCCAGAGCCGTCGGGGTTTTTGAGGGCGTTTAGCGTGTCTTCATTCATATGTTTTTTGACGTAGGCGGCCACAGTGCTCTTGCCTTCGGTTAATTCATGCGCTAACGACTCAAAATCAACAAAGTCACTCGCAATAAAATACGCGGCTCCAGATCTGCGATCGTATTCCACTGAATTACCCAGGTGCACCATCCAGTCGTCCAATGGGCGTAAGGTTCGAGTCATCAGGTCCATGCCACCAAAAGGTCTTTGGTTTAGGGTCTTGGCCTTTAAAATGTTAAGTTGGGCAACTGCAGAATTAGCTATGGTCTCCTGCTTTGTGAGGTTACCTTCTATGCTGCGCAGTTTGGCATTAAGTTTTTTCACGCGTTCTTTTTTTGCGGTATCGTTAATGCTTTCAGTAATGGAAGTGATAAAATCGGATGGCATGACAGCGCTGTTGGTCATGTTTTTGAATTTCTCAGGGCCAAGTTCTAGTGTGATTTGTGCTACAAGATTTGAAACCTGAAGCATGCCCAAGGCCGTCTGGGAGGTGAAATTATTGCGAATATTGTTGAGGTGGTTGGTGACGGCGTTGTTGACGCTGGGGTTAGGGTTAGGGCTGGTCAGCAGAGAATGAATGAAGGGAGGATCAAATTGTTTGCTGCGGTTATAGTGTGCGCGGATATACTGGAGGTAGGTGCGGTCAGCCAACGCATTCTGAGTAATAATATTGACGTCTCGTCTGTCGAAGGCTGCGTCGGTTCGGTGCTTGGAGTAGGTGAGGCTTTCGCAGAATATCATGTAGGTGGGACAAAAACGTCCGGCATCCGTGCCGCCAAACAGGATCGCGTTACGGGCCATGGGTGGATAGATCAGTTTGCCCTTCTTATCCCGTACATTGGTGGCAAACATGTCGCGCCCATACCAATAACCAAAATAATGCCCACGCATTTCGTTATTCCACCAGTTGGCTAAGCCGTGGCGAACCGGCAACAGGCAGATGATCAAGAGTACGAGTTTTATCGGGGCTGTTTTTCGCCATGACAAAAGCAGTACGCAAACCCCTCCCATCAATAGAACCCCAATCACCGCGGCGGCGATGAGGATCGGGGATTCATAGTTCGCCAGCGTAAATGCCAACGAAGAGGGTGTGGTGCTGATGGTGGTCTTTGTAATTGGCCACCATAACAGCTCGAGCACAAATAGAGTGCTGGCACCAATAAGAAGAGGTTGGCGATATTTGTTCCAGTTGCCAGCGATAAATCCAGTGGCCAACGCGAGGCCCCAGCCCAACCCAAGGGCAACGAAAAGATGAGATGACTCGAAGAACACCTTGTTTAGATGTCGCTGTTGTTCGGACCCGCCCGTGTTCCTGAAGGCAAGCATGAGTAGCGTAAGAATGGTGAAGATTAGCGCCATTCCTCCGAGCCACCGGCGTTCGCGGTCAGTCATCTTGGGAATGAGCGCGATGGGTAGTAGCGCCAACAAAACATACGCGGGGTTGAATTCCTGCAGGGTTTCGCTGATGAACACACCGATTTGGCCGCCATCGGGTACTCCGTTGCTGTTGATATCAAAAATAAACCGTGACACCCTGTCAGCGCTTTCCTGGGCGGGGCCGGTATATTGGCCGCGGGTAATTGCGTGGCTGAATCCTTCGGCAGTACGGGGGTAGGCCCAGTTCATGGGAGGGTTGGTGAGGGAGCTAAGAGGTAGGAAGAAATAAAACAGCAGGCCAGCAAGTGCCGCAATGCGTGTAACCAACAGGGGCTTCCAGTGGGCAAGTGCCTTGGATTTCGTTGCGGTCCAGTTAAGGGCGAGGGCGGCAGTTAGGCAGGCAATACCCGCAAGGACAAAAAGCAGGGTCATACGGTTGGCATTGGCAAAATAGCCTTTCAGTTGTGTTCGGATATTTTCTGCAATTTCCGAAGGACCGCCGACCAGTACTTGGCCTCGACTTTGCAGGAGGAACCACATCCAGACCAATCCGAATACGAGGAAGAGTGTGAGACAGGCTCCGGTAAAGATGCTTCTCTTGGAATGTTTGTCGGCAAGGATGGCCAGCCAAACGAGTGAAAGGATGGCTGCGACGGCGAGGAAGAAGGAAAAAAGCAGTGCCATTCGATGGCCGGTTGTCATGCCATATCGCCACACTGAGCTTAGATGCCACACTGTGGTTGAGTCCGGCATAATTTCCTTTGCGGCGAAGGAAGGGCCAAGAGTTATAGGCCATATGAAGGTGATCCAGAAAATGCTCAATAAAAGAAATACCAGTGCGTAGGCGGAACCAAGCAGCAAGGCGCCACTACGAAGGATGCCCTTGGGTCGGGGAAGAATGTGCCAGACTGCAAGCAAGATACAGCCTGCTCCAACAAGGTTGAATGTGCCAAAGAGCAACAATTTCCCACTGGTGGTGCTGCCGCTTTCCTGGGAGGAAAAATAGAGCAAACCGGCAAGATATATGAGGGAATTGCAGATGAATAAATCGCGTCCGATTTCCCGGTGTCGCATGAATATCAATAGTTCAATTCCCACCGCGGCCAGTAACAAGGTTTGGTGATTGGCCAGGCACAGGCCAAAGACCAGATAGGCTGCATAGAGCGACCAGTGGCGATCTGGGATGAAGTACCAACGCATGAGTAGCGCCAGTACTCCGGCAAAGGTGAATGTTGAGAGCGTGTATACCTCCACGATCACTGCTTGACTCCACATGAATCCGGTTAGGCCAAAGACCGTGCCGCCCGCAAAGCCTGCCGCAAGACTGATGGCGCGCTGGGTTTTATCATCAAGATCCTTCAGGCTATTGATACTGCCAAAAAACAATCGGCTGCCGCGGCTGATCATTAGGGCCGTCAGGCCGCAGGCCAGGGCTGCCGCCACCGCTGATGAGACCCCCACGCGCCAGGCAATGTTGCCAAATGGTATCAGTTTGGTGAAAGCCCACGAGTAGATCGTCCAGAATGGGTAACCGGGCGCATGTGGCACACCGGCATACATCGATGCAGTGGCCAACTCACCGGAATCCTCCAGAGTAACGTTCGGTGCGAGGGTGAACAGGTATACCGCTAGTGTCACCAATGTAGCCGCGAGGAATGCCAGCCAATCAGGCAGGCGAAAAAAGGGTGCGGATTCAACCTTGAACAAGGTCGCGCCGACGGGCTCCGGCTCCGGAACAGGTTCTGGCGTATTAGAAGGGGCGGGGAGAGGTGCGGTTGGCTCAGGCGATGGGCTGGGCGCAGATTTCTTGCGCACCTTTTTGCGTCTGCCCTTGCTCATTAAAAATCAACACTTCCGCGACAAGTTTTGGAGTCTCGAAATGTGTGTCTTGGTTGTCCAATCAAACTTATTAAGGAATCGGGTGTATTAGTTCAAAATATCAAATTTATGCCAAATTAACCCGTCAAGGACACCGTTCAGGCCTGTCTAAAATTCACCAACCTGTCCATAAACAGACCGAAAAATCTCCATATGGCTGAGAATTTAGCGCCATCAAGATGCCATAAAGGTCTGAATATCAGTATATTAACAGAATCATGAAACGTCTTCTGGAACTTTGGCACCTTTGCTGCT
>CAZTTU010000165.1:0-5583 GCA_964616045.1 uncultured Verrucomicrobiota bacterium
TAATTCTAGGTCAACAGCTCCTTGATGGGCGGAGTGGAGGGATCGGATACGGGCATCTTGCGGCCGCCAATATTGAAGCGGCCCTTCCAGCGCATGCCCAGCGCCTCCAGGTAGGTGGCGAAGAGATGCCCGGCATCAACCTGGTCCTCGCTCACGGCGGTGCCGTTCTTGTTGGTCTTGCCGTAGGCCGCACCGGCCTGGATGCCAACGCCGCCAAGGCAGACCGACCAGGCCGTGCCCCAGTGGTCGCGCCCGTAGCGCGGGTTGATCTTCGGGGTGCGACCAAACTCGCTGAGTACCACGATGAGCGTGTGCTTGAGCAGCCCGCGGTCAGCCAAATCAGCCACCAGCGTGGCGAACGGCCGGTCAAACTCACCGAGTTGCTCGAAGTGAAATTCAAAGTTCTCGTTATGGGTGTCGTAATTGGAGTGCTGCACCTGGACGTAGGTGATGCCATTCTCAATCAGGCGCCGCGCCAAAAGGCAGTGTTTGCCAAAGTCATGCGGTCCATAACGCTCCTGGTCTTTCTTGGATTCCTTGGAGAGGTCAAACACCTCACGCTGCCGCATCAGTTCCTGCGCCTGCTCGTAGCTCTGCACGTAGGCATCGGTCTCGGCTGTACGCCGCCTTCGGGCAAACCGGTCATTGGCCAGTCGCCGAAACAGGTTCTGCTGGGCCTCAGCCGCCTCACTGACATTCTTGGGCCGCTCGGTATGGGCGGGAGGTTTGCCGCCGCCAAGCGAGACACTCGCATACTTGGGGCCGAGGTAGGAGGCATCGTTGTTGCGCCCGCCACTGCCGCCGTTGGTCACCTTGATATGCCCGGGCAGCGAGATGGACTCATTATCCAGTCCCTTGGCCACCACTGCGCCGATTTCGGGCAGGTTTTGACCCGGGGTCTGGCGACGGCCATGAAGCATCATATAGTTGCCCTTGCCGTGATCACCGTTCTTGGTGTTGATGCTGCGCACGATGGCGAGGTGATGCATCTGCTTAGCGGTATAGGGCAAAAGCTCACTGATATGGGTGCCCGGCACACTGGTCGGGATGGCCCGGAACGGCCCGCCGGTATCGGTGTTCGGCTTGGGATCCCAGCTTTCGAGCTGGCTCAACCCGCCGGCCATGCGGACGACAATCATCCGCTTCTGGTCCTTGGACATGTTGGCTAGGGCCTCTGGTGCTGTCAGCGAGCCCAGCCCGCCGACCACCGCACCCGTGCCGGCCGCCAAATCGCCCAGAAACTGCCGGCGCGCAATCTCGTGTTCCGCCGACCCGCAAGCGTATGTGCATTCCTTCATGATTTCCCCCCCGGTCTCAAAACTGTCACTGCCGCTCCGCATGCGGTCAATAGCAAACCGCAAACACCACCCCGTGAGACGTGCCCAATTGTCTAGAATTCAAGGGAATCTCAAGAATCAATAAGGGCAATCTTGAGGTGACCATCGCTCGACATTCCCTTTCAGTAAGGATAGATAAGAGCAAACATTGAGAGCGATCTTCTTCATGCTTCTGGCAGTTTTGGCGAGTGGTACCGGATGCCGCACTGTAGCCTATTATAGCCAAGCAGCTGCGGGCCAATGCCAATTACTTGTGGGGCAAAAGAAAATTGCAGAGATGCTTCATGATTCGAATGTACCACCAACTCTACGGAAACAACTGAAACTAGCACTTGAACTGCGGTTATTTGCCAGAGACGAACTCAAGATGAATCCAGCTGATAACTACCTGCGGTATAAAGAACTGGATCGGAAGTTCGCCCTGTGGGTGGTCTATGCCGCACCAAAATTCGACACCGAACTAAAGTCCTGGTGGTATCCTGTTGTGGGCCATTTTACTACGCGCGGATTTTTCAAGGAATCAGCTGCTCGTGCCTATGCCAAGAGATTGGAGAAACAGTCGTTAGATGTCTACGTCGGTGGCGCCCCGGCTTACTCAACACTTGGCTGGTTCGATGATCCGGTACTCAGCACCTTTATCAACTATTCCGAAACAGAATTGGCAGAGTTAATGTTCCATGAGCTAGCCCACCATCACTTGTTCCTTCCCGGCGACGCCACATTCAATGAGAGTTTTGCCACTGCTGTGGCCGAAATCGGTGTGGCACTTTGGTTAGAGGCGCGCAGCAACCCGTCAAAACGGGATGAGTACCTAGCTCAACAAAAACGAGTGAAGCAATTTAATGAAATGATTTTTAAGACGCGGGAGGAATTGCGAAGAATGTATTCATCCGACCGAACCGAAGATCAAAAACAAAAGTCAAAATCGAGAATCATCGACCAGTTAAAGGACAGGATAATTGGACTGAGCCAAGCCGATCCGTCGAATAAGCGCTTTGCCAACTGGACCAAGCAACCGATCAACAACGCATTGCTCGGGGCGACCGGCGTGTACTCCCGACAAGTCCCTGCCTTTATTCGTCTTTTCGAAAGAAACAACAGAGACTTCCCATCTTTTTTTGCTGCAGTAAAAAACCTGACTCAACTCAATCAGGACAAGCGCAATGCAAGGCTGAAGATACAGCAATGAAAAAACACTCAATCATGCAGTTTGAATTTTCAAAGTGAAACTAGGCCTATTACAATGTGATGTTATTGAGTCAGAATTCTTGCCTATCGATGGTAGTTTTTCTGACATGATTGAAAAATTACTAGGGAAACACCGCGAAGATTTTGAATTGGTTTGTTACCGCGTATACGAACACGAATTGCCAACGGAAGCCGACGAGTGTGATGCCTATGTGGGTGGCGGATCACGGAATTCTGTCTTTCAAGAAGAAGCCTGGATTCAGCAGTTTCAGCATTTCGTCTGCGAATTATACGCCCTCCAAAAAAAATTTATTGGCATTTGCTTCAGTCACCAAATGATTGCTCAAGCAATGGGTGGAAAGGTGGAACGCTCAAAACGAGGCTGGGGAGTGGGTGCCAGGAATATGCAAACCACCGGCATAGAACCTTGGATGAATCCTCTCCTGTCGCAATGTCGGCTCCTGTTTAGCCATCAGGATCAGATAACCCGGCTGCCTGAAGGCGCAAAATTACTCGGTGGAAACGACCATTGTCCAAACTGTATGTTTAGCATGGGGAACCATTTTCTTTCCATTCAAGCCCATCCGGAATATTCGTTGGAATATATGAGGGCCTTGATGGAATCACGCCGGGAAATCATCCCGGAGCCTGTGCTTGAAGCGGGTCTTGCCAGCATGAAAACGCCAATCAACCAAAGTGAAATAGCTCAATGGATTCACCAATTCCTAACAAGCTGAGACCAGCTATCCTGCACTTGTATGTCAAGGCCAAGCAAAACTACTTGATTCGTTTGCGGTAGGTAAAAGTTCCACCTTCAGCTTGGAATGGCTCCCAGCCCCCCTTGGAATGATACACCACCATGCCACCCATTTTCTTTTGTTCAAGCTGCTGCTTTCCGAACAGCGCGTTCGAACTAGCCACCAACCATTCCTGCTTGGCATCCCACTTATCCGTCGAGCTCGTGGCGGCCACGCCAAAAAAGAAGATGGCACAAAGCAGGAACCCAACAAGAGCTGATTTGATATCGATGGATCTGAGTGTTTTCATATTACCTCAAACCCTACGAATTTCACTACCCCCACGCAAACCCGAAGTGAATCCACAAATAGAACGATGAACTACGCTTTGTAGTAAAACCAACCCCCAATAATTAACACGGCAATAATCAAGATCAACACAGCCAACACCAAGCCCACTCGCTTTGCCGTTTTATCTTTGCCAAGCTCACGAGCTGCCTCTGCTGTAGCATGGAGGGGATACAAGCGACCACAGGACGGACAAGCCGGCTCATATCGCGAAGCAACTTCTTCTGTGATTATTTCCCCGCAATCTCTGCATGGTCCCGATTCCATCGCCCCGGATAATTACCATGAGACTGATTGACTTGGCAAAGAGCTTTACCTCAATAAAGCAAGTAAACGAACGTACAAGAACAACCAGTTTTCTCAAAATACTCCCAATAAATTGGTGCAAATGCCGTGAATTATAACATATCTTTTCCAAACCATGAAAGACAGCCTCACCATACTGTTCATCTTCACTTTTATCTGTCTCAGTGCCGCACCACCTACTTTAAAGAACACGACTCCGACGAGAAGAGAAGTGCCTGATGGACCAACCCGGATACTGGCGGAGCTATTTAAAGGAGATGCCAATCGTGACGGGAAAATCTCATCTCAAGAATTTAACTTGCCGGCGGCACTATTCGTTAGCTTTGATGCAAACAAGGATGGCTTCGTCACGGCCAGGGAAATCAAGGCACTCCTGCCCCGCAGTACGGCCGAGCTTAAAGGGCTGTGGTCCTATGGACTTATCAGCAGGCGCACAGGCAGTCCTTTGATAGAACCTGGTGGCGAACACAAAATGGACAGGCGCAAAGTGTCCTATGGTTACAACGTTGTCGTTGATAGAGATGGCGAAACTGTTCGCCCCGGTGGCCGGCCCTTGCGGGGTGGCGAACGCTTAAAATTGACCAAGGAATATCAGAAGGACAAAAACGTGCGCGAACTGGCCCGGGTTTACACCATAATGGCGCCGATCAGGGACGCTATATTGTATGAGTTTGAGAACACCTCAAGGAAAGAGTGGCTGAAGCTGACCAAGGTGCTGGCGATCAACAATATCAAGACAACCAAGGCGACGACGATTGGGCCGCGAAGCATTCTTTCATGTGAACAGGTGTATGACTATGTCACCCGCGGGCCGCGCGTGGGAAGCCCAGTCATGAGATTTCTGGAGGAAGCGGAACTGGAGCTCAAGTGCCTGGCTTTTGTCGACGTGAAAATTCCTGCCGCTGCCGCCGCAATGGCGCGGCATAGCAAGGAGCATAATATTGATGCGGGTTCCGGCATAAAATTGCCGTAATCCGAAATAATTCGTCAGTCATCGGTCGAGGGCATCCTGTCTGATGCGTGTCGGCTAATGATAAAGGATGGCTTGATGCATCCTTGACCCCAATAGAACGTGCGTTGCGTGGAGAGCCAGTTGATCGACCGGCAGCCATAACGCCAACCAGCGTTGTCAACGTCGAGTTGATGGATTACTCGGAATCGCCGTTTCCAGAGGCGCATCGGGATCTAGTGAAAATGACGACTCTGGCTGAAACCGGACACACGGTGCTCGGCTACGATACTATTATGCCGGTCTTCACGATTATCTAGGAATCGGTGGCGTTGGGATGTGAGGTGGACTGGGCCGAAAAGGACAACTGGGCGACCAGTCGCGGCCGCCTGACTGAGCGGCCCGAAGACCTGAAATTCCCCAAGGATTACCTTCGGCACGAAACCTGTACCTGTGTGCTGGACTCGCTACGGGAACTGAAGCGGCGCCATCCTGACGTGCTGATTATTGGCAAGACCATGGGGCCGTGGACTCTGGGCTATCATTTTTTCGGGACGCAGGATTTCCTGTTGATGACAATCGATGATCCGGATGCAACGATGCGTGCGATTCACATCCTCAAGGAAATCACGGGCGAGTTTGGGCTCGCACAGATCGAGGCGAGTGCCGATGTGCTTACGTTGCCGGATCATGCGACCGGTGATTTGGTTAATGCGGA
>CAZTTU010000166.1:0-5573 GCA_964616045.1 uncultured Verrucomicrobiota bacterium
GCATCGCCAAGGCAGCAGATTTGCAAGAAGACGACCAGGTCCTTGAGATCGGGCCAGGACTGGGTGCATTAACCGAACATCTCCTGGAGGCAGTCAATGAATTGACCGCCATCGAGAAGGATCAGCGTTTACATAAACACCTTAGCAAACGGTTTGCCGATCAGGAAAAGTTACGCCTGATACACCATGATGCACTAAAGTATTTTGAAAACCTTGAAGTCGACTGGACCAACTGGAAACTGGTTTCAAACCTTCCCTACAGCGTGGCTTCACCGTTACTGGTAGATCTGGCTGCCATGCCAAAAGGCCCCCGACGACTGGTCGTCACTGTACAGTGGGAAGTCGGTCAGCGATTGAATGCCCAGCCTTCCACCCGTGACTACAGCAAACTCACCCTATTGGTTGGTTGCCGATATCAGGTAAAGGACATATTCAAGATATCACCCCACTGTTTTTTCCCCGAACCACGTGTGGATTCAGCATGCATTACTCTTGATCAACGCACCAAGCCCCTGTTTGCAGACGAACTGCACAAGCCCTTTACCTCGGTCGTGAAGCGAGCGTTCAGTCAACGCCGAAAAATGATGCGGAAAAACCTAAAAGGAGGGTGGCCAGAGGAAAAACTCGACGCAGCAATGGCTGCGGTAAATCTTGATTCAAAGATTCGTGCCGAGAAAGTATCCATGGACCAATTTGTGATGCTAACCAAAGAGTTACATGATGGATGAGGACATTTTTGACGTTGTCAACGAACACGATGAAGTGGTTGACCAACTGGCTCGGAGTCTGGTGCATACCCAAGGACTGCGACACCGGGCCGTGCATGTACTCGTATTCAATAACAAAGGACATACGTTCCTCCAGTTGAGATCAAAAACAAAAGACAATGACCCCGGCCTTTGGGACAACTCCTGCAGTGGACATGTGGATGCCGGGGAAAGTTATGCCGTAGCCGCTGAACGCGAATTGATGGAGGAAATTGGATTATTGGTGGAAAAACCACTCGAGGAACTTTTCAGGCTAGAAGCCTGCCCAGAAACCGGGATGGAATTTATTACCGTCTTCATGACTGAGTCTGAAGGCCCGTTTGAACTGTGCACTGAAGAAATTGATGAAGGCCGGTGGGCCTCCCCCACTGAAATCAGAGAATCTCTTGATTCTGAACCAGAAAAATATTCCCCCACTTTCCGGATGATATGGAGAAGGCTGGAGGGCTTTTAAACAATTAACCTGATTTCGGGCCCTTTGGGCTCTTTATCGAGGTAATTTTTCCAGCCATTGATGGGTATTGATTCACTCAATACCAACTCTTCACTTATCAATTAACGCCTTTGTCACATTCTGGAGTAATTTACCCATGAAAAGAGAAACGCTATGCATCTATTGCTCGCCATCAATGCCGCTGCAGGCACCGGCAACACGCCCACATTGGGACGAAATCTTGCAGAGATTCTCCGGAACCGACTCGGTCGTGAACACCATGTCAAACTCGCTCGAAACGCCGGACACGATGCGATTCGTGACACAGCCAGGGCATTTGCACAACGACATCGAAGTGATGCAGTCATTATTGCAGGTGGTGGCGGAGGCACCTTGCGGGCGGTAATTGAGGGTGTGGGCATAGGGAATCCCAATCAAAACTTGCGCCTTGGCGCCTTGCGGATGGGTTCGGGCAATGTCATCGCGCGCCAGCTGGGTATCGCTAAGGATCCGATCGCAGGTGTGGAGGAACTCGCCGCGCAGTTGCTCCGAAATGCCATTGCCGATTGTTGTGTCATCGGCTGCGATTTGAACACCAAGGCAAAGTCGACGGCCACCGTGTACGGGGCCACGCTGGGCGGCTTCGGACTGTTTGGCCGGGTACCCAAGGCTCTTGAGGATTACCATACACGACACCCGTGGCTGCACCAGTTTACGGCCCGAAGCGTGGGCATCGAGCGGTTGACGAATGTGGAGTACGGCCTCTGCCTCGCCGGCCTGTGCAGCCGTGCGGCCCGACTCCCAGAAGAACTACCCGAGATTGAGGTACAACAAGGAAGGGGCACTGAAACGATTCGCCTCCTGGCCGGGGCACTGATGAATTTCCCCTTGGGCGCACTACCTTTCAAGCCCGGACTAAACTTGGAAGATCCAGCCCTTTCATTACACCTGATTCCTTACCGAAACCGACTGCAGGCACTTAGCCTTGTTCCGCGCGCGCGCGCTTTGGCGAATGAAGCCAAAATCTTTCGCATCACACGCGAGAGACCCGTCACAATGCGCGTGGTCAGTGGCAAACGCATGCCGTTTTTTATCGACGAAGATCCGCTGGAGGCCTCCCAAATAACCCTGCGAATGGCCGGTTCCCTTCCCTTTATTCCCGGAAAAAATTTTAAACCCCGATTCAACTGAAAGATCGAAGAACATGAATGATCGTGAAAACCAAACCCTGCACGTAAGTGTCATCGGCATTGATGGCAGCGGTAAATCCACTTTTGCCGCCTCACTGCCGATGTTACTGGCTGCAGAATACGAAATGCAGGCGGGCGGCGCAGGCGAAACCTATGTGGTCAATTGCCCTGGGGAAGATCACCTGACCAACGGCTTCGCTCCAGAAGGCATTCCTTTCATGGCCAGAATTTCCACCCATCTCAAGCGTTGGGCCAAGCGTTTCACCAATCATCGCCGGATTTATCCGTTTCTGAAAGTGCCGCAAATGATGGCGCAGGATGCCGCCGCACGGCGCATGGCTTCCAAGTGGTCGCTCGACTGCGTGGTAAGTGATGGCAATACACTTCTCTCTACCATGGGTCGCGCAGCCAATTATCTGTATCCCGCCAGCGAAGGGGAGCAATCTTTTGCACCCACACCCAAAGATTTGGCTGCTGTACTTAACTACGTGTTGGATGGCAAACCCGTGCCAGAGAAAACCGCTACGCGCATGCCCAATCTGCGCCCCGGTCGCTGGCTACATCGTGCTACAAGCGCGGTGGGCCTGCATAGTGTTTGGATGCCGGACGTGGTGATCCTACTTAAACTTGATCCTAAGGTTGCACTGGAGCGTATCCACGATCGTGGCCAGAAAATCGATCGTCATGAAAACGCTGATGACCTCGCACAGACACACGGCCGTTATCAGATTGCGCTGGAGACGATGCGTCGTGTTAAAGGTGAACATTCGGTCATCACTATCGATGTAAATGGCAAAAGCCCCGGCGAAGCCCTACAGGACGCTTTGACTGCCCTACGACCGCATATCCTAAAACAAAAAGCACTAAAACAGGATTCAAAGCCACTCGGCACTACCGAAACCGAATTGGCTGGTGGTGGCATTTGGAAGAAGGTGGTTAATCCACGATATGTGTTTAGCTACTTCATCCCACGTTTCTTTAGCGGTGCTTGGCGTGAACCGTTTTTTCCCTTCTCCAAACCTGGCAAACGCTTCCTTAAGGAAGGTTATTCCGGTGGAGTTATGAAGGAAATTTATGATCATGACCCGGATCGCGCCGGACTGGGCGCAGCCATCTTTCAGGGCTATCCACTGCACCGTGCGGTGTATGACCGGCTGCAGTTACTCACCACATATATCGAACCCGAACTGGAAAAACGATTACGTTCGCAAGATGAGGTTGCTGTGTTTACCGCTCCAAGTGGCTTTGCCTACGATATTTTCCGCCCGCTGGAAAATATTGCCCACCGAGCACCTGCGCTCATGAAAAAGGTAAAACTAATTGCCGCCGATCTCGATCCGCATGGCGTACTGGCACCTGAGCTAAGCACTCGTGCAGCAAAGCTGGGAATTAATTTCGAATTCCGCCAAGGCGACCTCAGTGAGGAGAACTTCCGCAATGGTTGCGCGGCTGAAGGGCCTTTTGATTTAGCGCTCTTCGTCGGCCTCTCAAGTTGGTTCCCTAAACCGGCCACACTCAATCATCTGCGCTGGCTGAGAAAAAATCTGAAAACCACAGGCCAACTGGTCACCGATTGTTTCACGCCAGCTGGCTACTCTCTCTCCGGCCGTTACGTCGGGTACAAAGCCCACTACTATTCACTGCAACGCTACCGCGCCCTACTCGACACCGCCGGCTTTGACGGCCTTAAAGCCAAAGCCGAACCCGGCCGCGACGCCATCAACCACGTCGTATTGGCCAGCCCGAGGCCGGCTGCCTGTCAATCAAGCAACCCAGCCCTTGGTGTCGAGGCGGACAACTTGACCGATAGTGTCCCGCTGAAGGCAGAAATCCACGTCAGCCGCCAATTCGGGCACCGCCAAGAGGCGACGAGCGTTGAGGGCGTGTTGAATGGATGCGTTTAATGAAGCTCCGTGCGCAAGCCATAAAGCGCGGGCGATTTGCGCCGAATCCTCAATGGAATCATCAGTAAACAAATCCCATACCGCGTCGGCAATGGCGCCGGCAGCGAGGGTATCTTCAAAGGCGGCTTCTTCAAACGTACCGCCGCAGAGCAACACCAGCCGCTTTGGTGACGCCTCGCGCAGGTGATCAATCGTTGCCTGCAAATTCAGAAAACTGCCCACCAATACTTCGCGAGCACCAAGGCTGGCACGCAGGGCACGGGTACCATTAGTAGTGGTGGTAATGAGCGTTTTTCCGGTGACGATTTTAGCGGTGTACTCACGCGGAGAATTGCCGAGGTCAAAGCCGGTCCCTTTCGCTTGCTCGGCCGTGATCCGCTGACCATGCCGTTCGCCGCACAGCAACGCCTCCGGATATTCGCCCTTGGTCGCTAGGGCCTCATCAATAGTGGCTACCGGCCGGATACGTTCCGCGCCATTGGCCAGCGCCGTCACCATGCTGCTGGTAGCCCGCAGGATATCGAACACGACACAGGTGGTCCCCGACAAGTCGGTTTGGGCCAGTGCATCGAAATCGGCTGGGGTAAAGGTGGTTTGCAATCTCACGAAAGCGTTTATACAGGCGACTTGCTAGCCGGAGCGACTCATATTCTTAATTAAAAAACCACCACTGGAAGGCTCATCTTTTGGGCAGAGGACCAAACACGCATCCTTTTCGAATTAAACCATTGTAAAAGTTCAGCGGAAGGCTCTCCATTATAATCTTTCCGGTTAATTGTAGTAGATGGTTGCGAAAAGTTACCGTAGTGTGAGGAGGTATGCGACAGATTCTCTTGATGATTGGGTTGGTGGCTTTGGTGGGTTGTGGGAAGAAGGAACCTGGTCAACCCACTATGCCAAAATCCGAAATCACCAAGTCTGAGCTGACCAAAGCCAAGGCAACCGCTGGGGTCAAGCTATGGGAATTTATAACTGAAAGTGCCGTGTTCTCTTCTCCTGTCATTGGGCCAGATAGCACCCTTTACGTTGGGTCAAGAGACAACAATCTTTATGCCATCAATGGCAAAAGTGCAGGCAAACTCTGGCAATTTGAAACGGGCGGTGAGGTGTGGTGCTCTCCAACTATCGGATTTGGTGGCATGGTATATATCGGATCAGTTGACAAAAAACTTTATGCCCTAAATGGCAAGACTGGAGGCAAACTATGGGAATTTGAAACGAAAGGGAGTGTGTCCTCTTCCCCTGCCATTGGGCCAGATGGAACCCTCTACGTTGGGTC
>CAZTTU010000167.1:0-5572 GCA_964616045.1 uncultured Verrucomicrobiota bacterium
CACCATCACTGGTTTTGCGAATGACAAACCCATGAAAATCCTTCGGCGCACCGGGGACATTGCGCAGGTAGTTTCCCTGGTTGTCATATACTTGTACGCCCGCCTTTGGGCCGCCCTGTACGCTCACGTACACCTCCCCTTTCGAGCTGATGGCCACATCACCGTGCATATTGCCGATTTGTTTTTCGCCGGTGGGCACCTTGGCCCAGTTGGGCGCCACCGTGTAGTTCGCGCTTAACACCGGCAAAGCCAGCCCAGCCATCAGGAAAGGAACGAGTTTATTCATGTTATGAGGTAACGTGGGCTGATTGTGCCGATCGGCAGGAAATTGGCAAGAACACCTGTGGGGTTTTAGCTGAAGTAACAGGTGGGCAAATTTCTTGCCAAACTTAAGGGTCGCCGCAAGAGTCGCTCTCCGTTTTACCAAGTAAATAGATTAGAATTTATGAGTGATAAGAAATGTCGTTGGGGATTCCTGAGTGCTGCCTGGATTGGAATGAAGAACTGGCAGTCGGTTGCCTTATCTGGCAATGGCGAGATTGTTGCGGTGGCCAGCCGGGACAAGGCCAAGGCGCAGGCATGGATTGATGACTGTTCCAGTCACGTCCCTTTCCCCACCAAGCCTGAGGCGGTGGAGGGTTATGATGCCTTGCTCGCACGCGATGACATTGATGCAGTGTACATTCCTCTTCCTACTGGAGTGCGCAAGGAGTGGATCATCAAGGCCGCCAAAGCTGGTAAGCATGTGCTCGCTGAGAAACCCTGTGGTGTTGATCTGGCTGAAGTGAAGGAGATTGTTGCAGCCTGCAATGAGGCCGGTGTTCAGTTCATGGACGGAGTCATGTTCATGCACAGCAAGCGACTCGATGCCCTGCGTGAGACACTCACCGATGGCAGTATTGGTGAGCTGCGCCGGATCAATTCGCAGTTCAGTTTTAATGCAGGCGAGGATTTTCTCACCGGTAACATTCGCATGCACAGTGATCTTGAACCCCTGGGCTGCCTTGGGGATCTGGGTTGGTACAATATCCGGTTCAACCTTTGGGTGATGGATTATGCAATGCCCAAATCAGTCAGTGGTCGTATGTTGCAGGGGGCGGCACGTTCGGACAGCCCGGACCAGGTGCCCATGGAGTTTTCAGGTGAAATGTTTTATGAGAATGGCGTTAATGCCAGTTACTATTGTTCCTTTATGACCGGCAACCAGCAGTGGGCGCATATTTGTGGTACTGATGGGACCGTAAGGCTCGATGATTTTGTGGTGCCCTTTTATGGATCAGAAGTGAAGTACACTGTCAGTAATACCGAGAGTAATCAGCATGTATGCGATTTTAATATGGAACAGCACGACCGTGTTGTGTCGGTTAATGAGTATGGAGGAAGTCATCCTACTGCACAGGAAACTGGTCTGTTTCGTAATTTTGGTGAACTGGTTTTAGGCGGTGCCCCTGACCCGAAGTGGAGTGAAATTGTCCTCAAGACTCAGCAGGTGCTCATGGCCTGCATTGAGTCCTCCAAGCGGGATGGCACGCGGGTGGAACTCTAAACGGTTTATAATCGCCGCGTCAGCTAATCCACCTTCCACCAGTTGTTGATCCGGGTCAGGAGATCCTTGACGACTTTGGGGTGGGCTTGGGCTAGGTTCTTGGTTTCTTGAGGATCGGCTAAAAGATCGAATAGTTCCAAGTTCGCTCCTGTTTTTTTGCGATGGCCGCCGGCCCATGGGCGAATTTTTGGCGGATTTTCGATCCAAGCAACGAGTTTCCATTTTCCGTGGATGCAGGTTCGTGTCCAGAGACTCTTTTCCGGAGCGGTGGCGGAGGCCATGTTGTGGGCGAAGTTGGAAAGAAACAAAGTATCGCGTTTGGCCACTGCTTGTTCTTCGAGCAGGTTTATGCCAGGCAATGACGCCGGTGGCTTCACTCCGGCTGCTTTGAGGATAGTCGGCACCACGTCGATATTGGAGGCCAGATTACGATCATCCTCACGCGGTTTGATCTTGCCGGGCCAATGCGCGATGATTGGGGTACGCACGCCGTTTTCGTAGGGATGTGCCTTGCCGTATTCATTCCAGCCGTTATCGGCTAGGTAAAGCACCAGTGTGTTGTCGGCTACGCCCTTTTTTTTGAGTTGGCTCATTAGTTCGCCACAGGTTTCGTCTAGCCATTCGATCATCGCCAGATACTTGGCCTTTTTTTGGTTTTTGACCTCCGTATATTTCTTGAGCAACCGCTCCGGTGGATTGTGCGGAGTGTGCGGGAGGAAAGGGGCGTACCAAACAAAGAACGGTTTCTTCTGTTGCTGGGCCTTATCGATGAAATCATAAATCGGCTTCATAGACTTACGACCTATGGACAGAGCTTGTCCGCCGTGGCGTCCAGTGGGGCCCATATCGTCGGTGAAGCCAACGCGGTTCGGATGGCCCATCCAGTATTTGCCTGTGTGTAAGGTCAGGTAACCGGCATCAGCGAGTAGTCTGGGCAGTTGCGGTTTTTTGAAAAACGGCTCAATCCAATCGGCACGGTTTTGCCCGCGTACAGGGTCGTTGCCGGTGATACCATGTTGATGCGGGTATAAACCGGTAAGCATCGTGGCCAGCGAAGGACTGCAGATCGCGGTGGTAACGTATCCGCGGGTAAAAGTCAGTCCTTCGGCGGCTAGTCGATCGATGTTGGGAGTTTTGGCGAAGGGATGGTTAGCAAAGCTGTAATCTGTCCATGCATGATCATCGCTGATGATCAGCACCACGTTGGGCTGCTTGGCATCGTCTGCGACGATCGGGAACGTGAGCGCGGTGAAAACGAAAGCCGCGCTTAGGATGGATCTCAGGATAGTCATTCGATCAAAATCCCGCTGGCTGTTTATTTATCCAACCCCAGCACAAATGTCTCCGAGTAACGGAGAGCGCCGGTGTAGGCGTCATGGAACTGAAAGATGACCTGCGGGTGAGGGAAAGCAAACCAGCGCTCACCATTTCGTTCTACCGGGTTATTAAAGACATTGTTTACCTGAACCACACAGTAGTGCGGGAAAGTCCGGTTGACTCTGGGGATATCCTCCATCGCGTAACTGCTCCAGCGAATGTCACAGGCGCGCGGACCGTACTTGAATTTACCATTGGAGGGCCGACCGCCTTCATCCTTCATGGGGGCATGATTGATGGAGTTGTGCGGTCCGCTGGCAAATTCATAGACGTTGTCGGTAATCTTGATGGCGAAGCTGTTGTGTAAATCGCCGGTGAGCACGAAAACGCCCTTGTCGAGGCCGTCCCAGAATTCAATCAACTCCTCGCGTTCCTTTAGGAATACTGTCCAGGCATCATCCTTTTTAATGGTGGCCTGTTTGTCATCTCCCCCTCCGCTACCCACATGTGGCACCATGAAATTGACCGAGGAAACCACAAAGATGAAGTCGGCTTTACTTTTTTTGATGCCATTCTTGAGCCAGGCCAGCTGCTGTTTACCCAGCATGGTGGCTTTTGGATTATCCGGGTGATCGACGTTATGCAGGTTGCGATGGGAGCGGGTATCCAATAGAAAGAAATCGCAGTTGGAGAGACTGAACTTTCCGTAACAACGGCGACCTATCGAATAGGTCGTACTACCGTCAGCCTTGGCTGCAGGCTTAATGCGAAGCTTGGTGGGACTGATTACCTCAGCAATCTCATAAACCGCGGCATTGGGATCCCCTTTCTCTGCATCGAGCTTTGCATCCGGCACCCCCGCTGTTGGGGTTCCCCAATGCACGTGTAGGTTGGCGAGGTCTTTGTAGTTGAGTTGAGTGAAATTGGCGTCTGGATCTTCAAGAATATCGCTTCCCTGCCTGAACTTTCCGGTGCCGAACCAAGCGTTGGCATTGTGCTGCACAGGGTTGGCCCAGGCGAGATAATCAAACCAGGCCTTGGTGCCGATATCGCGAAAGACCGCGCGCCGGTTTATATAACCTGTTTCACCGGCACCATAGATGTCATTAATCAGTTCATGGTCATCGGCGGTGTAAAAGGAAGGAACATGCCGGTGCCACTCGCTTAAGTTACGGCCCCGGGCGAGATAGGTTTTATAGTTCTCCCACACACCCACGACGGTGGGGGCCTTTTGTACGATGCGTGGCGCATCATTAATGGAATCCAGACCAACCTGTCCCAGCCAGTCTTTGGGGGGGTAATCGCGACGTTGTTCATAGAGCCAGTCGCCATTGAGGATGGCAAAGTTGATGTCTTCACGTACCTTGGCGTTCAGGGTTTTGAAGACGGGAACTGTTGGGCCTGCACTATTGCCGCCACCGCCCTGATTATTGCCGCAGGCAAATTCAAATTTGAAATTAAAGAGTCCCTTCGGGTTGCCTTTTGGATTCTTAAAGTCTGCGGCACGCGGCAAGGTGCGGAAGGAGCCATCCAACTGATGATCCTCAATGCGGTAGTAATACCGGGTATTAGCCTTCAACCCTTTGAGAGTAACAATACCGGTGTAATCACGGTTAATATCCGTAGTTTCGATGGAGGCTGATTCGGTCAACTGATCTTTGGAGGTGCCATAAAAGACGTTTACCTTACCTGAGCGTTCGGTGCGTACCCAAAGACTCATGGAATCGGTCTTCGGCCGGCCGAGTATTGGACCGTGTGTGACACGGATTACCGTTGGTTTACCGTCTGCTGCCGGCAGGAAATCCACTGAGCTAATACTCAGCACAAATGATAGTAGAACTAATAATAATCGCATGGACGGGGGACACAGTACGATTGAACTTGCTGAAAATCGAGTTTTTCCGGTGAATTAATCTGAACGAAAAAGGGTGCATGAAGCGTCAGATAAGTCATTATTTGCCCAATGAGCTGTCGCCTGCCTCAGATTCTTTGCCTGAGCCTTTTACCGTGCTTTTGTGCGGGTGCCACAGTGGATTTCTTGCATGATGTTAAACCGCTGTTGAGCCGTCTTGGCTGTAATGGGTCTTCCTGCCATGGAAAGGCTGAGGGGCAAAACGGTTTCAAGCTATCTGTTTTCGGAAACGATCCGGAGGGTGATTTTCGTTCCATTATTAAGGAAGGCCGTGGACGCCGTATCTCGCAGGCAGCACCGGAGGACAGCTTGTTTCTGCGTAAAGCCACCGGGGAGGTGGGTCATGGTGGTGGGGTGCGTTTGCGGAAAAATTCCCGCGCCTTCAATGTGTTTCGCGATTGGATTGGAGAGGGGTTGCCCTACGAAATAACCGACAAGTCTGCGGTGATGAGCCTGCGTATAGAGCCTGAGCGGAAAATATTGTCACCGCAGGCAAAGCAAACATTGCGGGTTATCGCGCTTTATGCCGACCGAACCGAGCAGGATGTCACCTGGCAGTCGGTCTTTCATTCGAATGACGTGGGCATGGCCAAGGTGGATGAATACGGGAAGGTGACCATCGGCGGCAGCATTGGTCAGACAGCGGTTATGGCTCGTTTTCAGGGCAAGGTTTCGGTGTTCCAGGCGATCGTGCCGAGGCCTGGGCCGAAGGCAAACTTACCGGTCCGGCCGGTGTTTAACTTTATTGATAAACAAGTGGATCAGCATTTGGCCCAGCTGAATGTTCACCCTTCGGG
>CAZTTU010000168.1:0-5559 GCA_964616045.1 uncultured Verrucomicrobiota bacterium
ACCCGACGCGCAGCCCACACGCCCAATATCGTAATGCCCACCAGATAAAGGGCCACTGCAGCAAGATCTAGAGGGTGCAATCCAAACACGATTTTAAATTCCTTATTTACCGGCCAGAGCAAACACGGTTGTTCAACAGATCATCACTGGCACTGAGGGATCTATCTTTCGTTTTTGAGGTAGGACAGGAGGTCGGCCATATCCTGCAAAGCCAAACCTGCCTCCAGGCCCTCGGGCATCATTGAGACACCCAGACTTTTCATTTTCCTGATGTTGGCGCGAAGAATGGTGGTCTTGATCCCCTGCGGCTGGCCCAGTGTGATTGAGTTTGCCGATTCGGCAACAATCAGCCCCGCGTAATCCTCATCGGTGCGGGTCGTGATCTGATAAATCTTTTGGGCGGGTTCCACCTTGCTATTGGGATCAATGACGTGGGTCAAAAGCTCAGCCTTGCTCCAACGCCGGGTCGTTTCCAGATCAGGGCCCAGTTCAAAACCATGCCCATTAAGCCGGTGACAGGTAGCACAGCGGGTGACAAAAATCTCCTGGCCGGACTTTATCTTTCCCTCCAGCCGTATCGCAGGCAGGAAAGTGGTGATGATTTTTTCACGGGCCGCATTTGATTTTCTGCCCAGGACCTTTAGGGCCAATCCTTTCACCTCAGAATTACGGTGGCCTCGCAGATAAGTCAGTCGGGAAGGCGGAATTTCATCGGCCGCAATGATCTTCTTCTCCACGGCCTTCAAGAGACTCAGGGTAAACGAAGTGCGCCGCAACAATACCTGCATGGCCTCATTGCGTACTGCAGGCGTGGAGTCGGCCCAACGGGCAATCATCTCCTCGGAAATCTCCTTCTGCGAATAGCCTCCCAACGCCCGAATAGCTGCCACCTGAACGGATTGAGGTTGGTTGATATCCAGTAAAGAGAACAGTGTATCGCTCACCTCATCAAAGGAACGACAACTCACCAAGCCAATCGCCTGGATCCGTAAACTTTCCTTTGCCTCCCTGTTGCGGGCAACTTTATCGGCCTCTTGGTACAGCGTCTGCAGCTGTTTTTCCTTATCAACCTTCCCCAATGATAAGCTTGCGCGTTTAAGACCCTGATGAAAGGCACTAGCCAGGGCAAACCGTGGCGAACTCGAGCTGGCCAGATGACTCAAAATTATCGCAATGTCCTTGGTTTTTTTTTGTGTCCCAACCAGCCGCGCCAGTTCCACCAGAAAAGCCTCATCAACTCCGTTCTTGGTGCCCTCCGACGCGGCAAGATCCACAAATAAATCCCCCGCACCGCGGGACAGCGAACTGAGAATTGCCGCATGCAACCATGGATCACTACCGCTATTGCGAGCCAACCGGATCAGGGGCTTTGAGCGATCGGCAACCACACCGGGTTCCCCCAATGTAAAAGCGAGTTGATAACGAACCCTAACATCCGGATCATTAATTAGTGCCAATAACCCCTGCCGAATATTGTCAGCAGCCTGCGTATCAGCCGAACCAGCCAGATACGATTCAGCCAACTTGATGGCATGTTCCCGCACTGCCGCTGAGGCATCAGCAAGCGCAGACATCAGGTGTTCTTCTTTCAACCCACCCAATGACTTTAATAGATGCAGTGCACGTAATCGCGCACTTGATGACTTGGAATGAGCCAACGCATTGGCCAGTAGCGCAATCGCCTTGGGATTATTACGTTCAAAAATCAACCGCGAGGCCGTATCCCGATGCCAGCCATTGGGATGGCCCAAAGTTTCAACCAGTTGCACGAGGGTTTGCTGATCCAGAGGTGAGAGTCGCGGCGACTGAAACTTTTCCGGGGCAATACGATAAATTCGGCCACGATCCTGTCCGCTATAGATATCCAGGTGTTCCTTGATGACATCGGGAATAGCATGGGCCACCTCGATAACCTCCCGGTACATGTCGGCCACATACAGGCAGCCATCAGGACCATTGGCAAACTGAACCGGTCGAAACCAGGTATCGGTGGAGGCAAGGAACTCACTGCTGCCTTCATCGGCCGGTCGTTGCGCCACGGGCTCAACTCCCTGGTTACGGATTATTTTTCGGTGAACCAAGTTGTTTGCCGGTGCACCAATGAAGGCGTTATCCACAAGGTTTCGCCGAAAGGCATTACCCCGATAAATGGTGACGCCCGTTGCGGCGGTGAAATACCCGAAAGAAGTACCCCCACCCTCGATCAGACCGGGCACGGTACCATCCACGCGCAATTGTGTACGCACCACCCGCCAGGGTTCATCTGGACTAATGCGGAAGATTCGAGCTGCGGGTCCTTCAACTGCAATGTCCTTGATCAAAGGTGGCATGGAATACCCACGGTTGCGATCGGCATAACGCCAGTCGTACATGGCCGCTCGGATGTGGTGGCTATTTTTGCAGATATACTTGCGGCCGCGCGTATCAAAGGACATCCCGTGCTGGGCTGTGCCGCTTTCTTTGCGTAGATTCAGAGTGCGCGGATCAAAGGAAAAATCGTGACGCCGCAAGTCGACTGCCTTTGATTCTGGCTGACCAGGGCGCAGCACTACCCCGCCATTCATTGATGAAGCACCGTGAATGCGATTATCCAGTCCCCACCGCAAACTGTTGAACAGGCGGGGGGCAATCTCTTTTGGTTTCCCGGCACTAAAACCGCTGAAGACAACCCGGCGCTCTTCAGCCACCCCATCGCCATTGTTGTCGCGTAAAAAGAGTATGTCCGGCGCCGCACCCAGGAAAATGCCGCCCTCATAGCAGATGATCGCTGAGGGCCAAGCCAATCCCTGGGCAAACACCGTGCTTTTATCAAAGCGCCCATCGCCATCCACATCAGTGAGCAATTTCACCCGCCCTATTTTTTTGTGTCGCCTTTCGGGATAGCCGTGCATTTCCACGACGTACAATTGCCCCCGGGCATTGAAGGCCAGAGCCACCGGATCAGCCACCATTGGCTCAGCAGCCACCTGATCGATCTCAAACCCATTTTTCAGCCGGAAGGATGCAAGCGCCTGTTCTGGCTCCAACGGTTGAATGCGAGGCAGCTTGCCGGCCAAAGGACTGGCGGCTTCAGAAAAAAGGAACGAACCACCAAAGAAGATAGCCAACAAAAAGAAAACCAGCTTGCTTTTGAACCAACAAGGCATTGAACCGCCAGCCTGATATTCCCATCCGATTAAAGCAAATTTTTATCTACCGAAGTAAACGCGGTTACTCAACAGATTGGTATTGGCCTTGCCGGCGGACCCGCCAGTAAAAAGCACGCCCGGAAGCGCAGGTACCACGTTATGACCGGTGGGCCGTTCAATATTGGGAAGCCAATGCGAGGTCTTCGGGTCAAATTTACTGATGGACCTGAACTGAATGCGATCCTTACCAATCATGGTAAAGGCCACAATTTCATTGGTGGGATCACCCCAGATTTTTTCGTTTTGCTCACCGGTCTGCAACTGTCCCACGCCATGAAGGCGGCCTTGAAGATCAAAGGTGAGGCCGCCAGCCATGATCAGATTGAAGGATCGCCACTCCGGAGACAGATGATCATTCAGTCGTCTCCGGCTCCACTTGCCCTTGCCATCGGCGACCGCAAGCCAGGCTTCGCCCTTCTGCTCGACCACCGTACTGTATAGCAGATGGGGTTTTCCTTTGGGGGATACTGCCAGGCACCCCGCCCGCAGGGATTTCTTTAGATCCACTCCGCCGCGCGCGATAGTCTCAACATTATCAACAGTAATGGATTTGCCAATCACCGAGCCATCCGAACGCTTCCAGGTGCGCCCAAAATCTTCGCTCTTCATATAAGCCACCGTCTGCAACCGTCCATAGGCACTTTTGTCACTCAACTCGTGAAATCGGCAGCACAAATGGATCGTCTTATGGTCCGGCCCCCAGGCCAGTGACTCCTGAAAATGCGCGTAGCCCTTGTGCCGCGAATGCATCACCGGACCAACACGATTCCAGGCGTGCTTCGGCTTCTTTTTCCATAGCTCCACAAACCAGGGCCGGTCCTTAAAGCTACGCCGGGCAGTGAAGTAGAGCGTGTTGTCCGCCCCGCAAATCATCGTTGGATAAGTTAATCGTTCGCCAAACTGAATTTCTTCCTCCCACTCGGAGGCATCGTGCGGACGTTTCGAACGCCGATAACGGAAGGGATCATGATGAGGGAAGTAAGCGATGTGCAGGTAGCCTTCTGAATCAATGGTTAAGGCCGGCCCACCGTGATTGTCCTTGGCTTGACCCACGGTGTAGGTCGGCGACCACATTCCCGTCGCATGGTTAAGGGTGACAATTCGGACGCGAAACCCTTCTGAAGGTGAATCAATCCATGCCACATGCGTTTTGCCTTTTGCGGAGATAATCTTATTGGCCTCGGCATAACCACTGGCTCGTCCGCATCCCTGTTTTGAGAGTAAGTGCAACAGCTCAGAAGGCTTGGCGATCAATGAAACCGCCGGGCCGGAAGCAGCCAGTGCTGCAGTATGGTTAATAAATGTGCGCCGGTTCATGGAAAGGTCCTATTTCCTTTTGTAGATATAGTTTAAAGCAGCCAGTAAATCGAGGCGTCGAAAGGTTAACTCCGTAATTGGGTCCGTTACCGGTTTACCGGTCTTTTGCAGAATAGCCATCATTGCCTCGGGCAGGTTCTCGCCATTCGTTTTCCAGTTGTAGTTCTTCTTTTCAATTGCCTCCCGCAAAATCATCACTGCACCACACACAATGGCGTTGGAGGAACTGGTGGCATTTGCCGGCGCGAGGAGCGCAATCTTCGCATGCCGATCCAGGTGGACAACATCCGCTCCCGGGCGCACCGCCCCAATGGCAAAGCAATTGGCCTGGCTGGCCGGCCAGGAGATGCCGTTGGTGAAATTATGATTACCCGTTGGCGCGCTGACCCAGATGCCCGCCTTTCGCAGACCCTTAAGCTTGTCGTCAATTTCGGTAGGCACCGGCTCGGAATGGGCCTGATCATCGACCGGAGCAAGGTTAACAGTAGTAATATGATATTTTTTGTGGTTATCCAGCACCCACTGCAACGCGGCGGCGAGGGATTTACTGTCCTTCACATTACAGTGGCAACATTCTAGACCACGCACAACTGCAACCTGGTTGTTAAACGCCACACCGAGCTTACCCTTGAAATTAAGCGATGAGGGAACCCCGATGGTTGAGCCATGGTAACCGCGCCCTTCGTGCTTCGGGTCATTATCGCCATCCACCGCATCATAGCTCACTCGCACCTTTGGCACCCCATTCACTATCGCCTGCCATTCAGGCATCGACAACTTGCAGCCATCATCCACCAATGCCAGTGTCTGGCCCCGTCCAAAAGTCAGTTCCTCAGCATACTGAACCCACGCATCGATGATGCGAGCATGTTTGAATCCCGTTGGTTGTGCCGGTTTCCCGGGCAACTTGGGAGCCCCGGACAGGCTGAAACATAACTCTAAGGAAATGAATAATAATAAGGTCTTCATTTCCGCTCCCACACTGCAGGAATCTGCTCCGCTTCCTTGCCGAAGGTTTGCGAGACGACAAAACCGCTGGCTTGAGAGGTGTAGA
>CAZTTU010000169.1:0-5546 GCA_964616045.1 uncultured Verrucomicrobiota bacterium
AAGAAGCCATCCGCATCCGAACCGGTGAAACCGGCAGTGAGGCGGTCTAACTCAAACGACTAGAAACTTGAATTTTAACTGCTTGAAATAATGAAAAAACTAATAACATGTTTGGCTTTGGGCTTGGCCCTATTTGCCGGAAACCTCACCTCAGTTTCGGCTGCGGAAGATAATAGTACAGCTGAACCAACGCCGGTATTTTCCGATGTAAAAAATGACAAGGGCGAAGTAACCCAGAAAGGCAGCGGGGATTCAGGTGATACCGCTTGGATGACCACTGCAGCAATTCTTGTCTTGTTTATGACAATTCCGGGATTGTCGTTATTCTATGGAGGATTGGTTAGGAGCAAAAACTATCTGTCTATTCTGGTGCAGTGTTTTGCTATCACTTGCGTCATGTCATTCCTATGGATTGCATATGGATATGGATGGTCTGCTGAAGGTGGAGGGAAGTTTTTCGGCGACTTTTCTAATCGCGTTTTCTTGGACGGCTACACTCCTGAAAACATGAGCGGCCCTGCCGATACCATTCCCGAATCAGTATGGATTGTTTTCCAAATGACTTTTGCAATTATCACTCCAGCTCTCATGGTTGGAGCATTTGCGGAAAGAATGAAATTCAGTGCTGTGCTTATTTTTGCCTCTATTTGGTTTACTTTGTCTTATATCCCGGTATGGCACATGGCATGGGGCGGTGGCCTTTTTGCCGACTGGGGCGTGATCGATTTAGCAGGTGGAACAGTGGTTCATATTAATGCGGGAATAGCAGCACTTGTTGCCTGCATAATGCTGGGTAAACGCAAGGGTTTTCCGAGTGCTGACATGAAGCCACATTCAGCCGGTTTGACCGTTGTTGGAGCTTCCATGTTGTGGGTCGGCTGGTTCGGGTTTAACGCGGGGAGTGCGTTCACCGCAGGGACAGGTGCAGGCAATGCCATGCTGGTCACCCAGGTTGCTACGGCAATGGCGGCTTTGGCATGGATGTTATGTGAATGGATTAAGCCAGGAGGCAAGCCAACTGCTGTGGGAATTGCCACAGGTGCTGTGGCTGGCTTGGTGGCCATTACTCCTGCCTCAGGCTCAGTTGGACCAATGGGTGCCATTCTAATTGGCGTGGCATCAGGAGTCATCTGTTACTGGGCTTCTACTTCACTGAAGAAGGCTATGGGCTATGACGACAGCTTGGATGTGTTCGGTGTTCACTGTGTTGGCGGCATAGTCGGTTGTGTGCTGACAGGTGTTTGTAGCTTTGAATGGATTGGTGGTTTTGGTGCAAATCATGAAATCGGAAAGCAGACAGTTGTTCAGATTCAAAGCGCGGTGGTGACGGTGATTTGGAGCGCCGCCGCTGCTGTTATTGCCTTAATGGTTGCCAAGGCGCTATGTGGAGGTCTGCGCGTTAGCGAGGATGATGAGTCCTCTGGGCTTGACGTGACAGAGCATGGTGAGGAAGGTTACAACCTCTAACCCAAAGGGAACTTAAACCAACGCTGGCTGCGTCGTGCATCGGCGCAGCCAGCTTGACGGTTAGGCAACTGGTTTAGGCGGAAATCTGCCAAAAATAGAAACACATAAAAACAGAACTAATGAGCAAACATAAGTTGGAATACATCTGGCTCGACGGCTATCAGCCTACCCAGAGCCTGCGTAGCAAAACCAAAATCGAGAGTGACTTTAGCGGCAAGTTGGAAGACGTGTCGGATTGGAATTTTGACGGATCCTCCACCGAGCAGGCAGGAGGCGGCGAATCGGATACGCTGCTTAAGCCCGTGGCCGTTTACCCGGATCCAGACCGCTTTGGTGGCAACGGCTGGCTGGTCATGACCGAGGTGCTCAATGCCGATGGCACACCGCACGAGTCCAATGGTCGCGCGACCATCAATGATGATGACGAGGATTTCTGGTTTGGCTTTGAGCAGGAATATACCCTGTGGGATTTGGATACCCAACTGCCATTGGGCTTCCCCAAGAACGGCTTTCCCGGGCCGCAGGGACCTTATTACACCTCGGTGGGCGCTCAAAATACTGCGGGTCGCCACATTGTTGACGAGCACCTGCACTACTGCCTTGAGGCGGGTCTTAACGTGGAGGGCATCAATGCTGAGGTGATGATGGGCCAGTGGGAATTCCAGGTGTTTGCCAAGGGCGCAGGGAGTGCAGGTGATCAGGTTTGGATGGCGCGGTATCTCTGTGAGCGTACGGCCGAGAAATACGGCGTCATGATCGAGTGGCATCCCAAGCCGGTGAAGGGCGACTGGAACGGCAGTGGCATGCATGCAAACTTCTCCAATGGAGCCATGCGCGAACAGGGCGGCAAGGATATGATGACCAAGATTTGTGAGACCTTTGGTGAAAATATTGAGCGTCACATAAGCGTATATGGTGCTGACAATGACCAGCGGCTTACCGGCCTGCATGAAACCCAGGCCATCGACAAGTTCAGCTACGGCGAATTCGATCGTGGCGCCTCGATCCGTATCCCGGTGAACACCATTCAGGATGACTGGAAGGGGCGACTGGAGGATCGTCGGCCTGCGTCCAATGGTGATCCGTACAAGATT
Source organism: uncultured Verrucomicrobiota bacterium (assembly GCA_964616045.1). GTDB lineage: Bacteria > Verrucomicrobiota > Verrucomicrobiia > Limisphaerales > UBA1100 > UBA1100. The sequence continues at coordinate 2,562 of CAZTTU010000169.1, forward strand.
GCGGCCGCCATTATTCAGACGACCAAGGAAGCGCTCGCCTAGCACCGAAATCTGGTAAATTATCTAGGCCGACGGGAGACCGTCGGCCTTTTTCTTTGTGATTAACAGCTGGGCGATGTCTGTTTTTATACACTGATACAAAAATGGAGCATCCATATCTTGCTTAACGAAAGGTTGGGCGTGGCTTTTTGGGAGGCTTGGTCCGCTTTCAACAATATAGTTCATTCAGGTTACCCCGTAATTATTAGGCGGGTCTGCGCGCATGATTAATTTTCATTCTTCGCATTAAATATAAAACATAAATCCATCGATATTTGGCACGCTATACGCTTTAGGGGAGATGCGGTAAAGGTGGGTCTTGTGCTGGTTGCAGGTGCCCTTGCCGGAATGATAGACCAAATATTATGAAAGAAACTACATACAGATTGAGGAGGAGCCTTTTGCTCTGGCTTTTGTTAATAATGCCATTGGCTGGGTTTACGCCTGGATTGTCGGCACAGGATAATGGGACAGGTTCCCCGACTCCTGGGGAGAAGAAGGAGGAGAAGAAGGAGGAGAAGAAGGAGCCTTACGATCCAGCCAAAAATATTGCTGAGTTAAAAGAAGAACTCAAGAAGGCTAAGGATGAGGACAAGGAAAGCATCGAGGCCAAAATTGCAACTCTGGAGTATGCCGCAGCTAATGGAATTACTCTTGAGAGCGGATTTACTGACGATGAGGATGGTGACGGCGATATTTTAGCTAGTTATGTCGGACTTTCTGGAGGCGTTAACACCAAATACGAGTACGCTTCTGACTTCTTCACTATTTCAATGTTGTGGACTTGTATTGCGGCGGCCCTTGTCTTCCTGATGCACTTGGGCTTTTCAGCGCTTGAATCGGGTCTCTGTCGTTCAAAGAATACGGTAAACATTTTATTCAAAAACGCCTTTATCATCTCGATGGGTTTGATTACCTATGCATTGTTAGGTTTTAATACTCATTATCCTCTGGGCGACTGGGGGATGATTGAAGGTTGGTTGTCTATCGGAGGTCCGATTGGGGACCTTAATGACGGTGGGGATAACTTCTCATATGGCCCGGGAGCAGCCCTGTGTATGACAGGTTATGGCGATTTCATCTTTCAGGCCATGTTTGCTGCCACTGGGGCAACTATTGTTTCCGGTGCGGTGGCTGAGCGCGTGAAGCTTTCGTCTTTCTTGATCTTCGCCACCTTACTGGTTGGCGTCGCGTACCCGGTAATAGGCTCCTGGCACTGGGGTGGTGGATGGATGAGCAGCCTAAATGGCGGCAACGGTTTCAAGGACTTTGCCGGATCCGCAGTGGTTCATGCCTTCGGAGGATTTGCAGCCCTGGCTTGCGTCATCCTTTTGGGGGCCAGAAAAGGCAAATATTCTGAAGATGGTAGAGTAAAACCAATTCCCGGGCATAGCATGCCATTGGCGGCCATTGGCGTATTTTGTCTATGGTTCGGTTGGTATGGCTTTAATGGCGGATCGGTGCTTTCTGCCGACCCAGGCCCCTTGGGTCTCGTTTTCACAACTACTTCCCTAGCTGCCGCTGCTGGAGCTATCGCTGCAATGATTGTCTCCTGGATTATTTTCCAAAAGCCGGACTTGTCGATGGGCCTAAATGGTATGCTTGCCGGGTTGGTTGGAATAACGGCAAATGCTGATATTGTGTCTGCTAAGGGCGCAATAGTAATTGGACTGATTGCCGGCGTAATTGTGGTCATCTCCGTGATCTCGTTCGATAAGGCAGGGATTGATGACCCGGTGGGCGCGATTTCCGTGCACGGCGTTTGCGGTGTGTGGGGCATTCTGGCCTGCGCCTTGTTTGACACAACTGAAGGTGGCTTTACCATTGGCGGCCAGTTGGTCGGCGTATTAGCCGTTGGCGCCGCCGCCTTTGTCTTCTCACTGGTTGCGTTTGGAATTATCAAGGCCGTCATGGGCGTGCGCGTGAGTGAGGAGGAAGAGGAGAAGGGGCTCGATATTGCTGAGCATGGCCAGGAGGCTTATGCGGGCATCACCTCGGCTTCTTCAAGTTAAACCAATCGGGCAAATCTATTAAGGAAAGGATTCATAATGAAAAAAATTGAAGCAATAATTAAGCCCTTCAAGCTCGATGAGGTGAAGGATGCCCTGTCGGAGGTGGGGTTGGCCGGCATGACAGTGACCGAGGTCAAGGGCTTCGGGCGCCAGAAAGGCCACACGGAAGTGTACCGTGGCAGTGAATATACGGTGGACTTCCTGCCCAAGATCAAGCTGGAGGTTGTGGTCGGTGACAGTCAATTGGATGACGCCATTAAGGCCATCACCGAAGCGGCCAAAACCGGCAAGATTGGCGATGGGAAGGTGTTTATCCTGCCCGTTGAGGAGGCTGTGCGTATTCGTACAGGCGAGAAAGGTGAGGAGGCAGTTTAATGTTTCCCAATAGCAGATAGGGAGAGATACGGGTGGCGGTGGTGGTCAACTCGGCCAGATGGCCCCATCGCCACCCAGCCCCCTTCGGGGGCGCTGTAAATAACTTTTAAAGGATTTAAATTAAATTGAAACATTGTCGGGGTTCTGGCGTCAATATAGTTGGAATAGGGTAATTTCTGTATGGAAACCAGGGGAAATACGCACTTAAAAGCCGGGGGGATGGACCTGGCTCTTTGGGTGATTGCAGTTTTTGCGTTGGGGGCGGTGGTGGCCGCTTTGTTTTGAATTCTTTCTGATGGACTGACGGGGTGTTTGCGTCGTATCACACGCTGCGTGAAGCAAACCGTCGTCACACTGGATCTTGAGGGGGTTCTGGTTCCGGAAATCTGGATTGCCGTTGCCGAAGAGACGGGGATTGATGCCCTGCGCCGCACCACGCGTGATGAGCCTGATTACGATGTGCTCATGCGCGAGCGACTGGCGATCCTTGAGGAAAACAATCTAAAATTACCGGATATTCAGTCCGTCATTGCCGGCCTGTCCCCGTTACCCGGTGCCA
>CAZTTU010000170.1:0-5536 GCA_964616045.1 uncultured Verrucomicrobiota bacterium
AGCCGGGATGCGCCTGCCAAACAGGCTCCACTGGCATCTCGCATGCGGCCACGTGTACTGGAGGAATATGCCGGCCAACAACACATCCTCTCAGAAGGCATGTTGCTGCGCCGGGCCATTGAGGCGGACCGGATTCAGTCAGTGATATTTTACGGTCCGCCGGGCACCGGCAAAACAACACTCGCACAGATCATCGCCAACCGCACCAAGAGCCGGTTTGTCAGGCTAAGCGGAGTGGAAAGCAACGTGGCCGAGATGCGCCAGGTGCTGGCCAGCGCCACCCATCGACTGGAGAACACCGGCCACTCCACCCTGCTCTTCATTGATGAGATTCACCGGTTCAATAAGTCCCAACAGGATGTGCTTTTGCCCGATGTGGAAGGTGGCACTGTGCGGCTTATCGGCGCAACGACGCACAACCCATTTTTCTTTGTCAATTCACCCTTGGTATCGCGCTCGCAGATCTTTGAACTCCAGCCCTTGAGCGAGGAGGATATCCTGGGATTGCTTGGGCAGGCGTTGATCGATGAGGAGCGTGGCCTGGGCCACATGAATATCGCAGCGGATGATGAAGCGCTAAAACACCTTGCCACTGTCTCCGATGGCGACGCCCGCAAGGCGCTCAATTCCCTGGAAATCGCCGCCCTGACCACCGCCCCGGGGAAGGACGGCACCATCCAGATTAACATGGCCGTGGCCGAGGCGTGCATCCAGAAGAAAGCGGTGGTCTACGATGGCGACGGTGACGCGCATTACGACACCATCAGCGCCTTTATCAAGAGTATCCGCGGCAGTGACCCCGACGCGGCACTCTACTGGCTGGCCAAGATGATCCACGCCGGTGAGGATCCACGCTTTATCACGCGCCGCCTGATGATTTCCGCCGCTGAGGACATCGGCTTGGCTGATCCCATGGCACTTGTGCTGACGACATCCGCGCATGCTGCTTCGGAATTTATCGGCTGGCCTGAGGCGCGAATTCCCATTGCTGAAGCTACGGTTTATCTTGCCACCGCCTATAAAAGCAACAGTGCCTACTGCGCGATTAATGCCGCTCTTGAAGAGGTCCGCAACGGGCGCACTATCCCTGTTCCCAAGCACATTCGCGACTCTCATTACAAGGGAGCGGAGCAACTGGGGCACGGCAAAGAATACAAATATTCTCACGATTACGATGGTCATTTTGTCGCCCAGGATTATCTAGGCGTAGACAAACGTTTCTACGATCCAACCGAGGAAGGGGTGGAGAAAAAGATCAAGGATCGGGTCATGCGCTGGCGGACATTACAGGAAAAGGCAAAGCAGGATGGAGATTGAGAAGGCAAAAATGGACTTGCGCGCACGTATGCGCACAGCGTTCGAGAACACCGCCCGGGCCGCAGCATCGGCGATAATCTGCGAGAAATTGCGAGCCCTTCCGCAATGGCAGGCGGCAAAGGTTGTGATGGGATACGCACCCATGGGCGACGAACCGGATATTGAGCCATTACTCTGCACCACGCGCGCCACCGCCCTTCCCCGCTGGACCGACGAGGGCTATGAGCCTGCACAAATCACAAACCTACAAGCTGACCTATGCCCGGGCCAATTTGGCGTGCAGGAACCGGATTCCGAGTGCCCCGCAATGGATTGGACTGAAATAGACGTGATCCTCGTCCCCGGGCTGGCGTTTGACGGGGCAGGCAACCGTTTGGGGCGTGGCGGCGGCTATTATGACCGTTTGCTGAAGTGCGCGCGCGCAGTCGGACCAGCGACTGCAGTAGGGATTTGCTTTGAATGGCAACTCCAGAAGGATGTGCCTATTGCTACACACGACCAACAACTGGATTTGGTCGTGTCTCCGGTAACCTAAAACCCGCGACGGGGGTCACGACCAATAATACCGGTATCATATCCTCGCGGTTCATTCCAAGGACGCGCCGAGGTATTACCGGCGTCAGGAGAAACACAGCCGCCGGAAAATGCGGCAAAAATTATGATGGGGAGAATCAATAAATTTAAGACGATATTGTCGTTCTTCATGGCTGTGCAGGTTTTGGGGTTGTATCTGATTTCAGCGGCTTGGTCAAACTTTTGTCAGCCAATGGCAGCTTGAGTCCCAACGGAAGTGTTTTGAGGGTCTGCGAGGGCTTTTTTTTCCCAATGGACTCTGGAACTGAATGATCAGAACGTACCGGCACAATGGTTTTCAGTCGACTGTTTTCAGCCTGCAGCCCCCTGATCTGTGCAGGCGATAAACCCAAATCCTCAAACCCCTTAATTGTCGCCTTCCAGTCTTTCAATAGCTGTTTCTGGGACTTCAGCTCTGCCTCGGCAGCGCTAAAGTCCATATTTAGTTTTTTAATTTTATCGTTAGCCTGCCTAAGTTGATCATCCAATGATTTTGCATCGGTCAGTTTCTGCTGCAATTCCTCGAGTTTTTCTTGTGCCAGCGCCTTGTTTGTTTCGGTGGTTTTCTGGCTGGCTGCAAGTTGGTTTTGCACCTCTAAAAGGCGCCCATCCAATGCCCTTCTGTCAGCGACCAAACTAGCCATTTTTGATTTTGAAGCCTGATAAGATTCCAAGTCCACCTTGGCCTTATCCAAGTCGCCAGCCATCTTCATTGAAAGGTCCCTGGCAATATCAGATTTTATTTTCAGCCCTTCAAGCAGGCGCCCCCTTTCTTCAAACGCCATTTTAACAACATTTAATCGTTTCTCTGTTTTGGCGAGGTTTCTCGCAATATTCTGGTTCTGGTCAAAAAAGAAAATGCCTCCAGTCGCCGCAGCAATCAGCAGCAGAAAAAATATTATTACTCCGACTCTCTTCATTTTTGCAGGTTAACCTGATCCCCAACCCGCACCTTGCCGCTTAGATCCGGCGTCAACGCGGTAAACGCAACACCTTGCGGCCCCACGCGATACACCTTCAGGATTCCTACAGGAATGCCCTGCCTTGTCACTGCCAAAGCATCGCCAGCAAGAACGCTTTCAGTCGTGTTGAGTTGTATGACCACGAACTGGTTTGCGGCCTCCACCGCTTTAACCTGTCCAAAAACAGACTTTATAATCGGCTGCCGAACTGAAGGCGATGAGAGCGGCGTCGCTGGCGCTGGAATTGGCGGTGGCGTGGTGACAGGTGTTTCCTGTTTTTCGCTTGCAACCGATCGAAGAGTCAACAATTCAGCGTTACAAGCTGTCAATTGTTTTAACGTGGCGCTAAGTTGCTTTTTCAAGATGGCAATATCTGCAGCTTCCTGGCCATCGCTATTTTGCACCTCCGCCTCAGCTTTTTCTTTTTCGGCTTTAGCAAGTTGTGCTTTCAGGTTTTCCTCTACCTTTCGTGACTGTTCAATGACGTGCCGCAACTCGCCCTGCGCCACCTCTGCAGCCTTTTGGGCTCGACCGGCCTCTGTTTCAGCCGACATTATCTTGGCCAACAAATCTCCCTTCCCTTTATCAACTGTCAATCGAGCAGCGTCCTGAACAGCACCCGCCTGTTGAATTCGCGCGCGCAATCTGATCAACTCAGCATCAGCTCTTTTACTAGTCTGTTGCAGCTTGCCCAATTTAGTGCGTGCATCAATTAATTGATTCTCAGCGCCAAATTCGTTGATCACCAGCCATACCATCACAACAACTGATGTCACCAACAGGCCAGAAATTACCACGATGATCATCACTGGGTAATTTTTTATGTTGCTCTCGTTGGATTTCATTTTAATTGTTGTACTTGATCCCCCCTTAAAATTGCCATTGAGGTTTCTTCGCCAATGATATCACAGACTGACAAGCCCGAATGCAACTTACGCACGCGCAGACGCCCCACCGGTTTTTTCGCACGTGACACGGAAAACATATCTCCCGGCTTCACCCCATTGGACACGCCCAAGTCAAGGATCACGAAGCCGAATTCAGCGTTGACTTCGCGCACTGTTCCTGAAACCGCAATAACCTCCGTAGGTTTTGGTGATGATGGATTCGGTGAGCGCAGAATATCCCGATCTTTTTTGAGCAACCCCAACCCTTTGATTCGCTCCTGCTGCTTGTCTTCAGCAGCGGCAGGGAGCGGAGTCTCATGAGGGGGAATGGTAGGCTTCCTGATTTTTACTGCCTCGAACTCCTTCTCCAGTGCGCTTAGTTTGTCGCTCAGCCCCTCCGCCGACTGTATTGCGTTTCGTTTTTCTTTATCCAGCTGCAAAATGCGCTGATTCAGATTGTTCTCAACAGCAATTGCAGCGTTAAGTTGATTGCTCATGGTTTGCAGATTACCAAGGAGATACTCGATTTCCTTGTCCTGATCCTCAATGAGTCCTCTAAATTGCTCCAGTTGGGCCATGGCATTTTCCGATTCAGTTGCAGCGACCTGCCATTCAGCCTCTAATCGATCGACAACTTTCTCTAGTTCGACCATCTTTCTTTCCTGCTGCTTGGCAAGTTCAACGGCCACGGAATGAGCTTTCTGGGAGGAGTAGGCTTTGCCGACAAAATATGCTGCTGCTCCAAACGTGGCCAATAACAAGAACGTTAGTAATCCAATAACACCGCTGTAGCCTTGTTTCATATACGAATCGAATTCAACCTCCCATTGCTTTCACTTTATGCCAAAATATTGCGCCTGTGTCTATCCGGCAGACAAAGAAATTATTCACTGTCAGGCAATAAGCCCCCCCCAAAAAAAAACACACACACATTCAAATATAGCTTTGGCGCGATACTACCGTCGATTCGGTTCCACGATGTCCCCCACTTGAATGTCTCCCGTGAGCGCATTCCTGTCCATGCCGACAGTTTTTGCCTTGTCAACCTTACAATAAGAAACAGGGCCTCTCACGGCTTGCACAACAATTATCCCTATATTTTTCCCGCCTCGCGTGACTTTATAGGCATCCCCTTTTTTGGCCGATTCTTCCCCGAGGCTTATCCTGACCATCCCAAATTTTGGGTCAATATTTTTGACTTCGCCCTTGAGTTTTTTCGGAGGGGGAGTCGGGGCACTTGTTTTTGGCGTAGGCCCGGCAATGATTTTCTGTAATTTTGCTACCTCCTTTGTAAGCTCTCTTGTTTTCGTCCTTTCTAGTTCTAAGGTTTTCTCAGCCTTGCCTTTACCATTCAACGCAGGAATCAATTCCTCATCGTACTTCTTTTTCATTTCATCATATCCACCCACCGCAGCAGCTCGCTCTTCTCCAGCCTTTTTCGCCTTACCCTGCTCCGTCTCGATTAGCTTTTTCAATTCAGGAATATCCTTTTCCAGCAGCACTTTGTTTGTTTGCCTTAAGTTATCATTATCATTCTGTTGCGCAGACAATTCTTGCTCGAGTTTTGTTGCCTCAGACGAGTAGATTCCAACATTAGCATCGGATTTTTTCTTGGCTTCTTTCAGGGCATCAATCTTTGCAGGAATCATTGAAATTGCCATGAAGATACCACCGCCACCTGCAAGGATAATCAGGCCGAACATTATTTTTGTGACTGTACCCATAGCTTATGCCTCCATTTACTACAGGCAATAAACCACCCTTTGGGTGGCCTGTCAATTGCGGGGTATCAGTCCG
>CAZTTU010000171.1:0-5493 GCA_964616045.1 uncultured Verrucomicrobiota bacterium
TGGTATGGCTAGCCACCGTCACCGTATCACCCTGCAGTATGGGCGTAACGATGTTGCGTGCCGCGCCCGTTTTTGCCGGAACGTTCCAGAGGATTTTGCCGTCCCTTGCCGAATAACCAATCAGATTTGCTGCTGTCATCATCACGACCTGCTTCACACCGGCCAACTCCCCAAGCATAAGTCCGGAATAGGCAGCGTAATCATTGCCGCTTTTCCACACCACCTTGCCCGTATATTTCTCCATGCAAACAAGGCTAGCACCTTTGTGGCCTCCCGCAGCCGCATAGATATATTTTTTATCAGTTACCGGGGCACCGTTGTTTCCGTGACGGCTGGCGGCGGTGCCACTGCTGCCAGGGGCATTGCCTCCAAACCATTTCGCGCCAAAATCTTTCTCGTAACTCTTGCCCCAAAGCAACTTGCCCTCAGTCAGCGACAAGCACGCCAATACACCCTTAACTCCTTGAACAAAGACAAGATCATCATCAATCGTCGGCGCAACGCGCGGCCCGGAACCGTATGTGTTGCGGTACTGCCATGATTCCGCATAGGGCGTCTCCCATATCACCTTGCCATCTGCGGCATTGATGAGCACGGCCGACTCCATCGGCTTGCCATTAACAGCGGTCTCATGCAGCACCAAAAGTTTGCCATCAGCCATCACAAGACCACCCTGTCCCTTCCCCACGGGAACCTGCCAGGCAATCTGAGTTTTGTCCGGCAACCCAGCCAGTGGTTTTTCATCAACCGCCACTCCGTCACGACTCACACCACGCCACTGGGGCCAGTCACCAGCCTGTACTGCAATAACAACAAGAAGAAATAATAGAAACGAAAACCTGAGATATAATTTCATGCTGCTCGGATTATTCGGGCGAGATGAGGACACGGCAACCTTTTTTGTGACTGCTCAGTTACTGCCTGACTCTGAATCATCAGTCGGCCATCCCCCATCGGCAATTAGCGAAATGGCACGCAGAGCAAGCTGGTCAGCGATAAGCGGCACTGCTTGGCGCTGGCCGCTGGCAAAATCTGCGCCTACGCGCACCACCGCGCTGCCTGTAACCCGGCGATCGAGCACCACTTGCCCGGTAGCGCGATCGGTCACAATCACCCGCGCGGTAAGTGTCAGGCTGTAATCCTGCACCGCAAGCAAATCACTAGGCTTATAGTTCACACCATTACGGGTAAAGTTCTGCAGCACGCCGCTCACTACAAGGTCTCCATCACTCTCCAAGCGAAAGGTACCGTCTTGCTGCAAATGGTGGCGCAAAGAATGGTTTACCGCGGAAACCAGCCGTGGCTCAAGGGTTTGGTTGTCAAAAAACTTCACCTGCACACCACGCGCCCCCGCAGTCTCACCGTTCACCGGCCCCATTCGATAACCAGCACATCCGGACACCCCGAGTACCAGCGCCCACAAGATAATGCTGCCAAAACCTTGAACCATATTCTTCATCTGCAAATCATTTTCCTTTAGACTGCTGACGGACAATAGCTTCATCCATTCGTCGCATGTCCTCTGACGTTCGTTCTCTGATGTGTTGTGCTCTGTCTGTGTACGCCGGCGCATATTTGTCAATATCATCCCGCCCCATGCTCAACCCCACATGCGTACGACGGTATAAACGGAGTGCGGTTTCATATTTACCTGCACGATCCGCCTCTTGCGCAGCCCTATAGTCACGCACAGCCGACTCGATCCGTTGTTTAAAGAGCCTTGAAAAGGCGGCATTAGCCAGATTAAAGATGCGCGCCCGATCCTTGTCTAAGTCGCCCTGCATTCCAGACTGAGTTACAACAATGACTTCATTGTAATATTTTTGCGCCGCCGTCCACTCGGACTTACTTTCATAAAATTCCGCAATGGCGAAATGACCGCGGGCCTGCTCCAGTCGCATGGCATCAATGCGCTGCTCGGCCAACGGAATATGCTTAGCGAACCAGGGATCAGCAAACCCCGAGCGAGGCACGTACTTGTCCTGAAGATTCCTCTCCGCATAGTAGTCCAGAAAGACTTTGTAGGCGGCTATGGATTTTTCCGCCAGCGTCTGGTCATACAACCCGTCGCTCGTGCGGGTTTCCAGCACCTGACCAATATGGAAACGCGCTCGAGCCGCCTGTTCTTCCTGCCTGCGGAGCATACCTTCCATCTCCTTCCTGGTAATCACACCATCGCCCGACTCCTTTGTGGTGAAACCGTGCCACCGAAAAACGTCTGGATTCTCCTCGCGTGTCAATTTTCCATCCCTGTTTGCGTCCAGTGCCTTAAAGGATTTTTCTGCCACTTCCTCAGCAGTCTGCAATGACTCGTTATCCTCCTTTATGTCTCTGCGACCATAACGGTCCGCTGCGAGTTGATAGGCTGCCACTGCTTCCTTGTAACGTTCACGCCCACCCCAAAAGCCGATCGCTTTCTCGTGCGCTGCGCCTTCTTTGAATTGGGACATCGGTGCCAATGGTCCAAAGGGCGCATTAGTCACAATCTGATGATATAAGTCGGGCGTACGACCATGCGTAAACACTCGAGGAATAGGAATCGCAACCGTGTCCTGCCACGGCAGCTTCCACTTGTAGCGCAAATTCTCATCCTTAAATTTATCCGCAATCGCCAGCTGACGCTCCATGATTTCCTGCCGCCTTACATGCTCCGGCCAACGCGAAACCATCTCATTGTAGGCCTTGAACGCATAGCTGTAGAGGGTCATGTCTTCATATATTTCGCCAAGCAAAATATAACCGTCCGGCGCATACTTTGAGTGTGTATTCTCCGCCACCCAGCGGGCACCAAAGAGTGCTGCACGTGTGTTTTTTTCCCGTTCCTTACTCGCCATCTCCAATACCTTGGCCACGTTGCGTTCATCGATGGCCTCAATCAAGGTCCGCGGCACTCCACGCGGAACATAGATATATACCGTACGTTCCTTGCCTTGTTCGTCCACGATCTTGACAATCTGCAACCCGTGCTGATCTGGCTCCGACTTCCTGTTCTTGCGCACCATACTCATAGGCTTCCTGGGGGCGGAAGAAGAGGGGCTCCGACCCATTGACGTACAGCCGACCCCCATGACAACAATCAACAGACCAATCAACCAACTGCTCATCTTCATGAGTTCAACCTAGTTCAACTCAACCGGTGGCGTCAAGCAGACCCCATTATCAATGAATCGGGGTTCAGGATTGAATAGAACATCCATTTAACTCTATCGTCCGACGCCCATGATTCGGGCGGCATTATTCGATATTGACGGAACACTTATCCGGACCGGTGGCGCGGGACAGAAGGCCTTTGGGGCGGCATTTAAGAGCGAGTTTGGCCTTGAGGATGCCTGTAGTGATACTGATTTTGCAGGAAGAACAGACCGCGGTCTGGCCGCTGACATCCTCGCCGCAAACCAGCTAGAGCCCAGCGCCACCAATATCCAGCGCGTTTTCGATAGCTATCTGCATTGGCTGAAGGAGTTTTTGCCAGCTGGCCATCACGATCCCCTACCAGGGGTACAGTCACTCATCGATGGGTTACGATCCCTGCACGAGCCCTCCATCATTGCACTTCTTACCGGCAATCATTCAAGTGGCGCAGAGCTCAAGCTCACCCACTTCGACCTCTGGCACGAATTTGCTTGGGGCGCCTTTGGGGAGATCCATGAAGCGCGTGATGACGTGGCTCGACACGCACATCAAGTGGCCCGCGAAGCATTGGGCAATGACTTGGATCCGGCCGAACTATTGATTGTGGGTGACACCGAGCGGGATATTCAGTGCGCCCGGGCGATTGGCGCCCGTGTACTGGCTGTTGCCACCGGCATGGAGAGCATGAATGATCTGGCCGGACACCAGCCTGATTTTTTGGTGGAAGATCTTACGAAAATCACACCTGAGGAACTCACATAAAATTTCCGTATGAATTGAAAGCGGGGTTGGAGTCTTTCAACCCCAACCCCACTTTACCTCCACCCCATTTTTCCTTGGCATCCTGCCTTTCGGCAGAAATTCTTCTTCAGTTATCTGGCTATTCTTGTGTTTGAATAGGAGCAGAAGTTGCGTTCCCACCCGACACACTCGTAACCGAAACCGTAGCGTTCAATTCACCGATCCACGATGCCGGCAACACAGTGCTATCAATCGTAATCTGAGTGCCCGCGGCATTGAAGGCGATACCCGCTGGAGGATTAAACGGATCCACGGTAAAGTTACCCGCAGAAGTGGCGTTTCCATCGCTCAGCAGGTTAATAAAGCTCACTCCTCTAAAATTGATCCCATTAATCACCAAGTTACCCTCACTGCGATCATAGGTCCCGTTGTTATCGGTATTATCGGTAGTATCATCAGCATTGTATCCTCCTCCGGCAAACGTCGCCTGAACAGTGTTCATCAATTCTGGCATGGCGGATACTGTGAAGGAACCGTTGCCTTCAGCCGTTGAACTTGTAGCCGTTCCAAACGGAGTAGTAACCTTCACTCTCCTTGTCTGAACGGTGACCGCATCCAACAGATGACCCACATTCACCCAACCCGAAGCGTTGGGAACCACCGATATTGTCGTTGCGTTATTAATGGTTAAACCTGTCCCGCCGGTGCCATCGGGCCCACTTATCAGACCGGGAACTCCAGCGATCGAATTGCCAAAAGCGTCCACAATTTCAAATGTTGTGGTGTGGCCAAAACCGGAGCCTGCTACCACAATATCTTCGGTATCACGGGTATAATTGCCGTCGGTTAAATTTCCCCCGGCCAGCGTCGTGATTGTCGGAGGCGCACCCACGTAAAAGCGCTGGGCAAAAGGCATGGTGGCATTGTCCCGGGCACTCACCAGTTTGATGGATCGGCGGCTGGAATTAATGGCGGTATCCAGAGCATTGCTAAGTTGGTAAATAGAGGTATCAATAGCTATTTCATTGTCCGCCACGGTTATTCCCGGTGAAGGCAGATCAATGGCGACATGGCTCACCGAGGTGTCATTGGCGTCGGTAAAGATGACCTGCGAAATACTTTTAAAACCACTGCCAAAGATGCTGATATCATCACCAAGAGTCTTGTCCCGGTTCATATAACCCGCCAAGGCAAAACCGCCAATGGCATCAAAAACTGGTTGAGTATTCACGGCAAACATCTGCGAGGCATTCAGGTCGGTATTACCTACCGCATTGTATATCTTAAAGGATCGCTTGGCGGTGGTGTTGGTATCAGCGTCGTTATAGGGGATGGCGCCCGCGCTAAGCTGTATACGTGTGCCATTCTCTTCCACCGCCACTCCCGGCCCGGGCAATTGAATGAAAACCGGGTTGGCAAAGGATGTCCCATCTTCCTGAACCACCTCAATCACCGATGCGGTGTTCAGGGCTGTGCCGTTGATCTCCAATATAAGGTCACGCCGAAAGGCACCATTGTCTGTAAGGGTAGTCCAAGTGCTACCATCGTCCTCCAGTTGCATCAGCGTACTGATCACCGGTTTGGTTGTAATGACGGTGAACATGGGGTTGGTGCCCGGGC
>CAZTTU010000172.1:0-5470 GCA_964616045.1 uncultured Verrucomicrobiota bacterium
CGCCCTCGCCCTCGCCCTCGCCCTCGCCCTCGCCCTCGCCCTCGCCCTCGCCCTCGCCTTCGCCCTCGCCGGATTCAGCAAAGGCCTCAAGAGCTTCTTCAAGGGCAGCCTTTGCTTCAGCAAAATCCTCGAGAGCGGCTTGCTGTTGAGAAGCCGCTTCTGAAGATTGGGAACTGGGGGTGGCCGAGCTGTCGCTCAACGCGGCACGGGCCTCCTGCTGGCTGTCCGTCGAAGAACTGAGTTCCTGTGCGGCAGTGGGGACAAGAGCGTCAACATCCTGCCGGATAAAATCGGTGCGGTCCACGAGATCAGCCTGGTCCAGACTGAGTTCATCGGGATCGGGATTCTCAGAATTCTCCAGCGCAGCCGTATCTTCCAGCAGTTCCTGCTGATCACCGATAGCCTGTTCCACATCGCGCAGAGCCTGACGGATAATTTCCTCGTCATCGCGCTTGGGTGCGAGAACGCGGGCGATATTGATCATGGCGATGTAACTGGCACGCTCCTTAGTGGCAGCGTCGGTGAGGTTGTATTCCTTAATATCTTTCACCGAACCTGCGAGGGCAGGTTTCAGGTCGCTTTTCACCAGACGCAACGCCATGCTGGGGCGGGGCTCAATGTACTTACTAAGCTTCTTATCGAGTTGCTCGAGCTTCTTCACAAGCGTGGCAGATTCGTCACCAATACCGTTCTGATCAAGTTCCTGTACGCGGATATCGATCTTAAATTCTTCGGAAGGGTTGGTGGGAATAATCTCGTTGTGAGCCTTGGCAGTCTGGACCGCGTAGCGATAATTCCTCTGTTGGACGACCGATAGTTTCATGAAGCGATCAGAGAGTTCACGGAAAATCTGTTCTGTCTGCCATTCGAGATAAATTGTGTTGAGCTGCGAGATCACGTCCTTCTGCCCATCAAAAGCACCGAGTGCGCTATCGCTGGCTTTGTTTTCCTTGAAGAGGGTGGAGCTTTCAAGCTGCTTGACGATCCTGCTGATCTCCGACTCGGTCAGCTTGTTAAGCATAACTCGAAAACGTTTGAGGGCGTCAACATCATCACCTTCGAGGCCATTACTGGCATACTCGGCAATCACTGAATCAAGCTGGCTCCGCACACGGCGGAGGCTATCGCCTATGCGCTGCTGCCCCGCCTTTTGTCGGGTTAGGTTGATATTCCGCTTGGCCTTTGGGAAGGCCGAATCGGCAGCATTGAGCCACAGTGGCAGAAGTGCCAATCCCAGAATAACCGTCCAGCTAAATTTCATCGACGTTCCTCCAGTAAAATATTGCCATCCCCACACAGAACTCTGGCAGTTTACCAATTTTCTAACAGATTGCAACCTGCCAAGCATCTCCACCGGCAGAAATTATCTATCGGCGAAATGTGCTCTGTAGTGACGGCTCCAAAACACCGATTTTCCCCTTGGCCATATCCGAATCGCGCTTGGCGCGATTAATTTCGCCTCGGAGCGTGTCAACCACGAATTTCTTTTCCTGATATTTCTGCTCCACTGTATTGAAAATTTCCTGAGCCTTCTCCAAGGCCTGCTTGGCGAGGAATAATTCACGCCAAGCTTGAACATCGTGATTCTGCGCGGCGGACTCGGCCTGATCGGATTGCAGGCCGATATCTGTGGCCATATCCAAAGCAATTTTAAGTTTGGCAACTTCCCGGTTTGCCGCAGCCAGCTCCCTTACCGCGGCAGAACGTTTGAATTCAGCGCGTTTGCGTTCATTGCCTTTGAGACGTAATAACTCCAGTTGTGCTTCGGCAACACGCCGTAACGCGGGCATCTGGCGGGATTGCACCATATTTTGCAGGTTCAAAAAAGCTTGGCTGGTTTTGGAGCAACCGGCTTCCAATTTGCGCGTGGCAATGTCGAGCTCATTTTTTGTCTTTGCGTAGGCCTGCGTTTTTTCCTTAACGAATGCTTTCGGAGCATCGAGTTTTGGCCTGGCAAGATCACGAATAGCAACGGCTTCGGCCTCCGATTTTTCAGCGGCTGGCAGGACGCGCATGGCCTTGGCATATGTTTTGTCGGCTGCAGCCAGCTTGAATTGCGCCTCACGGAATTGTTTGATGATAGACATCGATTTGCGCGCGCGCTCTCCAAGGAATTGCTGGCCCAGCTGGGAATGTAGATTCCAATACGCCTCGGCGCGTTGCACGTGGTTGGCCAGTACGCCATGGGAAATCTCCACCACTGCGATTATCGGAATAGGGTGTTTCTGGAACGGTGTGTTCGCCAAATGAAGATGGTTATTCTGAATCATATATTTTTGGGAAAACAAGATGGAGTCATCACGGAGGCGGAAGGAATATTTCGGCATCGAATCAAGTGAGGGGTTAATCACCACGGCCACAGCATCCCTCCCACGCGTGAGTTTCTTTAAGCCGAACAAAATGGAGCTGATGGTGACGGTGCCCTCGTCGAGCCGGAGAAGTTTGCCCTTGGTGAAGGTGCCGTCCATGAGCAGCACACCAGCTGGCTTACCGGCGAGGGCGCGGGCTTCAAAGATGGAAAGAGGCCGCAGAAAAATGGCGCCAACAGTTTTGCGATCCAATTTCAAGTCGCCGTATTGAATATGCGTGCGGTCAATGGACTTGACGGGCTGCGCAAGAAAAGACCCATCGGTCGTCATGATGCCTTCGGAAGGTATGGCGATATCGGCCGGTTGCCAGGTAGAAACCTGAGGATGTGAAACCACAGCCAATGCCTGTCTGGAAACGCCCGGACCAGACCATTCGAGATTGAGGCGTTCCCTGGATTCAATGCCCTTAACCGTGTTCAATTGGGCATATACAAAACGCAATTGATGCTCACCTCGCCTTAGTTGTATTTTTCCATTTGGCTTAACGAGGCTGCCATTGATCTGCAGTCGTGTCGTGGTGTCAGCAGAATAGTTGAATGAGTAATCGCCAGATTCTGAAACATTCAGTTTGGCCTTGTACACAAGCCCCACGCCCATTACGCGTAGCTGCATATCCTTGATGTCCCCCTGAAAGTGATGATCATTGCGATACTGACCCACAAGGGAAGGCCGTTGATCGAAGCCGACACTCAAACCTTCGGCTGGACGGAGCAGAAACATGCCGGGGGATTCGATTTGGGCCGCTTCACGACCATCAATGGTGAGCATGAGGCTCAGATCTCGGCGAAGCTCAGCCACAACTCTGACCGGCCGATTCAAAGGAAACGGTTCCTCATCGCGCGCGATGGTAAGCTCACGATTAATGCGCGTAACAAACTGCATGTGACCACCCTGTAGGTAGAGAGCAAACCCATTCATATTGCCACCTTGCGCGATGAGCACGCCATCACCGCTGGCTTCCACGGTGGTGCTGATGGAAAACGATCGGCCTTCGATGGGGGGAGCACTCCAGCGGTCAAGCATGGCGCCGGATTTCAAGTTGAACACACGACGGGCGCTATCCAATTCCAGTGGACTGAGATCAAGCCGATTGGTGGACATCAGGCCACTTTTGTCGATAGCCAGTTTATCGAAATCAGGAAGGTGATCCCAGTTGCCTTGATAAAGTTTGAAGGACACATCGATCAGGCCAGCTTTTGGTTCAGTCGCATCAAAGATGACCCGCATTACCCCGGTGTTTTTCACGGTCTGACCCGCTACCAATACATCGCCATTGGAGGCGAAGGACACCCTCCCCTCAATCGTACGGCCATCGCGGGTAAATACTTGATCGGCCGATATCGTAATACACAGCGCCATGCAGGCTATAGAAAATATTACGAGGATCTTCATCACAGTCAGCAACAAAAGCCGCCCCACAGTCTAGATTCGGATCAGATGCATTCAAGGAATCATTTGTCACAACCGGACCAGAAACGTTATCCTCCCAATGTGCGAAGTGCTTTACTTATACCAATGCTGATGGCTCTGGGGATTTCGGCTGCCCCACGACCGAATAACCAGAATGCCAAAAATGCCATCGAAGCCGCGCTACACAGCGTAGCGGGCAAGCCCGAAGACATCGAGCTGACAGCAGAGGACCGACTAAGGGTAGTGCGACTCGGGCTGGCCGGCAGGCAGATTTCTGATCTGACGCCGCTAACTAATTTGCCGAACCTGAAACAACTCTGGATCCACAACAACCATCTCCGCGAATTAACACCGTTGACTCAACTAAAGAATTTGGAGGCGCTGTATCTCGATCATAACCAGTTCACCGATCTCACTCCACTGGCACAATGCACCAAGCTTCGCACGTTGCACCTTGGCAACAACCGCCTCACTGAAGTGGGGCCGTTGGCGAACCTGAAACATTTGGAGACACTCAACTTGTGGCAGAACCAGATCACCAATGTGAATGCCGCAGCCGGCTTGACACGATTGCAAAAGCTTGTGCTTTACGGCAATCGATTAACTGATGTGAGGCCATTGACAAACCTGAAGGAGTTGCGGCAGTTGAACCTCACCCGGAACCAATTAATGGACCTCAACCCGCTGATCAATCTCACAAAGTTGGAAAACCTCGAACTTGACCAGAACAAGTTCACGGACCTGACCCCGTTGGCGGGCATGAAAGAGCTGCGTGTCTTGAATCTGCAAAATAATCAAATCACCGACCTCAAGCCACTGACCAAGTTAACCAAACTCCGGGAGCTGAACCTCAACAACAACAAAATCGTTGATCTCAAGCCACTCACAAACATGAAAGAGCTGCGTTCATTATCACTGGGGGGAAATCAGATCGCCGACCTGAGCCCGTTGGCAGGGCTGGTTTTCTTGAGAGAGTTGTCGATCATCAACAGCTCTCAGCTGCATTTCCCGGAAGTCGCCCGCCTGCAGACCGCACTGCCAAAAACGAACATACACCACAACGCCACGCAAACAGAGATTCAGTTCATCAACAAAACCACGGCCCCAATCGTCGTATGCTGGGTGGATTTTGGCGGAGAACTGCAAATCTATCAGGATAATCTTTTACCGGAAGAGGGCTACTCTCAGCACACCTATATTGGCCATCAATGGGTGCTATACGATAAGGCGGACAAAGAACTGGGGCGAACCTTGGCCACCGGCAAGATTACCGCTTGGGAAATTTACACTACCGGCATCAAGGCAACGCCAGCTCGCGATTTACCAATAAAGAAACGCGAGGAATAAGCTAGGCCATGGAGGTGATCCGAATTTGGTTTGCTATTGCATGAGGATAGTGGAGCAGGAGTCTTCCAGTAATGAAAACAATGCTCTCCTTGCTCATACTAAATATTTTAGCTCCTCTAGCCACCACGTAAGATTCACGGTTTCTCTCAAAGGCGTTTTTTGTGTTCCGCCATTCCTGTTAAAACATCAAGAAGTCCGCTTTTTCCAGTTTCCACCCAAAAAATAGAGATTACATGTCGCCCTCAGAAACCCTTGATTCGGGTGATTACCACATAGCACCAGTGGTGCACAATTCCCAAAATTAAGGGATTGCCCTTAGGGTAAAGTAGCTGGTCAGCCTGCTT
>CAZTTU010000173.1:0-5449 GCA_964616045.1 uncultured Verrucomicrobiota bacterium
TGATGGAGTCAGGCGCCTGCTGCGGCGTGAGTTTGGCCCCGCTCAATTCAGCAAAAGTGGCCATCAAATCACACAGGCCCACCAGGGCACCATTCATGCCTCCGGCCTTGATCCCTTTTGGCCAGTGGGCGATCAGCGGCACGTGGAGACCTCCCTCATACACACTAAACTTGTAACCGCGATGCGGTCCGCTGCAGTAGTGGCCCTTTTTCTCCAATAAGCGCATCTGGTTCGGGGTGGCCTTGAGGATATTGCCTGCATAAAGCGCCGCACCGTGATCAGAGGCAAAGAGTACCAGCGTGTTCTCATACAGTCCGCGCTTTTTTAGCGCACCCAAGACACGCGCCACAGCACTATCCACCTCCATCACAAAATCGCCGTACACCCCCAGCTTGCTTTTACCCTGCCACGCCTTGCCCGGGCTGGTGGGCGTATGGGGTGCAGTGAGCGCGAGAAACAAAAAGAAGGGATTCCCCTCCTTCTGTTGTCCGATAAAGGATTCGGCCTCGGAATAAAAGGTCTCGATGACTTCATGATCCTCAAAATCCTTTTCCGCAGGGCCCACGCGGTTGAAAGCGCTCCAGCCTTTTTGCGTGGTGACCTCCCCCTGCCACATATTGTTGCGCGTAAAGGCGTAGGGATACATGTCCAGTGAACCGGGAAGAATAAAACTCTCATCAAACCCATGCTGCACCGGCCCAATCTTTAGCGGCTTGGTGTAGTCCACGTTGCCCGGGCCCTGCACCTTGCCATCCTTGGTCTGCATCACCGTACCCAAATGCCACTTGCCCACGTAACCGGTACGATACCTTGCTGCGCGCAACATTTTGCCGAGAGTAAAGGTGTCGGTCCCAAATCGCGGCCCCAGAAATCCCCAAGGGCCACCGTGCACCGGTTGCCCAAAGCGCCACGGATAACGTCCGGTCATGATCGCCACGCGCGTGGGCACACACACTGAGGCCTGCACATGCGCATCAGTAAAGCGCAACCCGTCCTTGGCCAATGCATCAATATTGGGGGTATCAATCTGACACCACTCCCCGCCATAACAGTTTACGTCGCCAATGCCCAAGTCGTCGGCGAGAATAAAGATAATGTTTGGCCGTTGGGCAGCGTGGAGGCCAAGCGTCAGCAACAGGGTTGAAATAAACTTCAGTTTCATGAACCGCAGATAGCGGAAAACGATTGGCTGGTTTAATCAAGAGTATTGTGAAAAACCAGTGAAGAGTCGGTGCATACGAATGAATAACTATTCCTTTGGTTTGGGTCCTTTCATGGTAGTTTCACTCCGTTGAGCGGCTCTTCGGAGCCACTCGGTCAGCCAACTGACCACCGGGAGTGAATTATCCTTCGGGGTAGGAGTTCTCGAACCCAAAGTAGCGATCCTTCGGGACTGTTGCAGAGGGGGTTTGATGGCAGGTGCCCTACCAAGGGCATTGACCTTCGAGAGAAAGCCCGCAAGGGCCGGATCGAAAAGGATTGGTAGCCGTCTGGCGATTGAGCTTCGGTTTGATCCAAGGGCGGCTTTTTTGTTGGCCATCACCCTCAGCATCATACTGTTGGTAAATATCAGCATGGCGAAGATGTCGGGGATTGAACCTTGCCGTGACTGCCGCCACGATGAGGCAACTCATGAACCCCATTCTCACGCAGCAGCCCACGACGGATCCCGCGCAGATTCTTCGCTATCGGGATCGGCATTATGCGGCGGAATTATTGGCGGCAGCAATTGGACAGCTGGATTTGTTCTCGTGGCTGGATGAGCGGTCGAAGGCAAGTACTGAGGAGCTCTGTTCGCATTTCGAATTTGCTGTGCGCCCGGCAGATGTGCTGCTCACCTTGTGCCGCGCGAACAGATTCATCACCACGGAGAAGGGTCGGCATTCGCTCACGCCGTTGGCGCGCGAATATCTGGTCAGAGATTCACCCTGGAATCTTCGTCCGTACTATACGCATATTCAAGATACGCCAATCGCGTTGGATTTCCTGAAGGTGCTGCGCACGGGCAAGCCGGCCAATTGGGATTCGAACGGGGAGAATGGAGATTGGCACATCTCGATGCAGGACGAAGAGTTTGCGAGCAACTTCACCGAACTTATGAACTGCCGCGGGCTCGCTTTCGGGCAGAAACTGGCGCGGGCAATTACGCCGCAGTTGGGTGAAAGATCACGCCTGCTGGATATCGGCGGTGGCTCAGGCATTTATGCAAGCACGATGGTGGCATCACATCCGCAGATGACCGCCTTGGTGCTTGAGCAGCCCCCGGTGGATGCCATCGCGCGCGCGGAAATTGCGAAACACGGTTTGCGCGAGCAGATTGAAGTGATCTCCGCAGACATGTTCGAGGCTCCGTGGCCGGAGGATTGCGACCTGCTGCTGCTTTCCAACGTATTGCACGACTGGGATTTGCCGGAGGTGCGTGCGTTGCTGGAAAAATCCGCGCGGGCCTTGCCTGCCGGCGGGTTGCTGGTGATTCACGAGGCGTTTATCAGCGACGACAAAACCGGTCCGCTACCGGTTGCTGAATATTCCGCACTGCTGATGAACGTTACCCATGGCAAATGTTACACACCAGCCGAGTACGGTGCGATTCTAACTGAATCAGGCTTTGAAGTTGGTGGGTATCAGGACACAATTGCTGATCGAGGTTTCATAACGGCAGTAAAGTGTTAAGAGCCCCATACCAGTGAATGATTCGGTTCTAGCATTTCTTGCGTTTCTGCCAATTCTCGTGGCAGGGGTTTTTCCGGTGGATTTACGGAGAGTTGACGGGCATGGTGGGGGCATGAAGCAGATTCTGGTGATGATGGCGGCGGTGGTGTTGGTGGGGTGTGGGGGGAAAGAGGGAGCCGCTCGCACTGGCGAGAACAACAGCACCACAGCAAACTCTCAACCCGACGATTCATCTAGTCCCGTTGCTGGTAGAGAGCTAACACCCGCAGAAAGAAGGCTGGTTGGGACATATGTGCATGAACAAGAAGTTATCCGATTAGCCCCGTGGAAGAAGAATGATAAGATTGTCTTACTAGATAATGGCATACTTGAAGTGTCGAGCACCAACTCTGAGGACCGGCGCACCTTTGAAAAGATGCATGGGAAGTGGAGGTTAGTGGGGAAAGAGCTTCATTTTTTTAGAGACGGCGAAGACACGTTGGTTAGTAGAATCAATACCAATAGTAGCCTAACTTTTATTGCAGACATAAATAAGAGAGGGGTGCGAAGTAAATTTCATGGAACGATATCCACAATGATAAAGGTTAAGCCACAGGTAAACGCAAAGACGCTGCAATGGACCTTTGGCGCGGGGGGAAGGGATATTGCCGCATGGAAGGGGCAAAGCGCACAAAGTGTTGTGAATGCTTTTGGCAAACCGGACATTGCCAAACCCTACGGCCAGGATGGTGGGGCATGGACCTACACCGGCATGAATATCACCGATGTACAGGGCAAACAGCACGCCGCCGTCACCTTCATCATTCTCAACGGCGCGGTTGCCGAGGTTCAATTGAACACACCCTAACCCCTTGGTGTCAGCCCTTGAGCAGGCGTGGCACTTTTCAGTCTGTGCTCTCGCCGATCCAGTCCAGATAGCGTTTGCTGCCTGCCTCAATAGGTAGCACCACAAACTCCGGCGTATCATAGGGGTGCGCCGCAAGCACCCGCTCTTCCAGCGCCTTGAGCCTGGCCTTGGCTGTTTTCATGACCAGCAGCACTTCTGCGTCCCGGCATACCTTGCCCTCCCACCAGTAGTGTGATTCCACATCCTTTACAATATTCACGCAGGCGGCCAGGCGCTCTTCAAGCACGCGCCTGGCCAGTTTGCGCGCCACGGTGATCTTGGGCGCGGTCACCAGCACAACCCGGTATTTGTCGCTTCTAGTCATGGCAGAATTGATTGCTCCCGCGGCCCTCCCGGTCGAGGCAAAAATCCTATCGCGAGAGGGAACTTTACCCAATGCTTCGGCGCGATGAACCAGATTGACCTTTCCGGACGGCAACGTAGTCGTCACCGGCGTCGCGCGGCATTGGCTATGCCATAAGCCAGCGCTTTTGCCGTCAGACGCGAGGGTTTGCATCGGGACATGGCCACCACTGCGATCACTGAGGTGGCCAAAATGAAGCAACTCGAATGGTTTGACCAGGAAACCCCCAAATCACTGACACAGGCCTACAGGAGGAGTCAAAGCTCTAGAAGCTCAACTTTCCTGGTTTGAGGCTCACCAAAGTAACGCTGGTGGGTGTGGCTGAATTTAAGAAGGCGTTACCGAGGTGCGAACTCTTTAGCAACTATTCCTCCACAGGGAAACCTTGAGCAGGCGTGATTGGAAGTATAAGGTGTTGGGTATGGATCCGCAGCAACTCAACGTTATTCAGGCCTTGGAAAAGGCAAATGCCACTAAGCATCTCACTGATCGCGAAAAGCACCTGATCGGTCTGGCCGTTACCATTACCCGCGGCTGTGCCTACTGTACTGGTGGCCGCACCAAGAAGGCGATAGAATCAGGAATCTTACAGGAGACCTTAAATGCCACCACCGATCTGGTTGCTGCTGTGAATGCCGGGGTGGCCGTGCGTACCGTGTTGCAAGGGCTTGAAGGGCTTAGCTGCGAAGGGCCGGAGTGCGCCTCGTAAACAATTTTCTCCAGAGAGAATCACCTTGGCAGGAATAGTGCTGTGCAAATGGTGCGCGCATATGAAATCAACCGGCAAGGTTCGGGTTGCCCTCATTGGGTTCGGGCAGCAAAAAACCGTCTCAGAAGATCAAATCATCAGGGCATTGGGCTTGCTGCCTGATGCCCATCTTGCCGATCTACTCTGTGTCAAGTATGACCCTTATCGGGATATCAGGTTCTCAGGATGGTATGACCCCGGCCAGAAGGGGATTACCATTTTCCGGTTCATGGATGAATGGGATTTTTATCAGCTTCTGTACCACGAGATTGCCCACCACGTTTTTGACAATGTCCTGAGTATTAATGAGCGCTACACATGGGTGAATGAAATCTCGCGCTCCGAAGGGTACGTGAGCTCCTACGCTCTTAAAAATACACAGGAAGATTTTGCCGAATCCTACTCCCTATATGTTTTTGGTCCGGCATTGTTGCTCGGGTTTCGGGAAAAATTCCGGTTTATGAAACAGGTTGTGTTTTCCGGATACGCCCCCAATTCATTCGTCCTGTCTCTACCTTTTTCCAATCCAAAGACGCATTGGAATGTTTGATGCACATCTTTGAATAGCGTGGGTCATTGGGGTTTGCGCAGGCATGATGGGAAGGGTAGTATCGGGGGGATGAATCGTCGGGATTTCTTCAAGGTGGGGGGGCTGTCAATCGGCGCGATCTCTCCCTTGGGGCTTTCGTTGCCAAACGTGCTGGCGAACGAGGCAGCCGACGGTGGCAGGAAGCAGATCAATGTGATCTTCATGTTCCTGCAGGGCGGCGCGAGTCAT
>CAZTTU010000174.1:0-5441 GCA_964616045.1 uncultured Verrucomicrobiota bacterium
TGTTTCCAAGGAGACGGGCGGCTTGCTCGACATTTGTAGCTGTTCATGGCATTTTGTTGCTCAGGTTTGGACAAGCTCGATCAACTTCGGGAGGTGCTGCGTGGGTACGGCTCGTGTCTGGTGGCTTATTCGGGTGGGGTTGACTCAGTGCTTCTGGCTGTAGTGTCGGGAGAGGTGCTTGGGGATCGTATGTTGGCGGCTATTGCCGATTCACCCAGCCTGCCACGAGCGGAACTGGCTGAAGCTAGGGTGTTAGCTCGGCAGTTTAACTTCCCGCTGGAGATCCTAAAGACCGATGAATTTTCCAACCCGGATTATACCAGCAACCCGGTTGGCCGCTGCTATTACTGCAAACAGGAACTCTTTACTCACTTGGAACCGCTGGCGCGTGAACGGGGGCTGGCGGTGATTGCGTACGGCGAAAACATGAGTGATTTGGGCGATTTCCGGCCGGGCGCCCAGGCGGCAGCAGAATTTGAGGTCCGTGCGCCGCTGAAGGAAGCAGGTTTGTTGAAGGATGATATCCGGGAGATTTCCCGGCGACTCGGTTTACCCACGGCTGACAAGCCGCAAATGCCGTGCCTGAGTTCACGGGTTCCGCACGGCGAGGTTGTGAGTCGGGAAAAAATACACATGATCGAGCAAGCAGAAGCAGCGCTTCATGAGATGGGATTTCAGGAAGTGCGAGTTCGGCACCACGAAATGGGGCCTTTGGCACGCATTGAGGTGCCATTAATTGAGTTGGAAAGACTGAAGGCACCAGAAACAATTGAGACTGTCGAGGCGTCCTTAAAGGGGATCGGGTATGCTGAAGTGACTGTGGATGAGCACGGCTATCGGCGCGGCAGCCTGAATGTGACTACATACGAGAGCAGCAGCTAATGGCACAATTTACCTACAAAGCCCGGCGACCCTCTGGCGAACTGGTTGAGGGATCGCTGGATTCAGCCGACAAGGCGTCGGCGCTGGGCCAGATTGATCGGCTTGGTCTGTTCCCGGTCAGTGTACAGCAGTCCGGCGGGACCAAGGCAAAGCCCCGGCAAACCGTGAAGCGGGCATCAGCCGGGCAGCCCGCGCCGCGTGCGCGCAAGATGAAGGCGCCGAAGCTTGAAGAGCTGGCCGGCTTTTCGCGGCAATTGGCCAATTTGCTTAATTCGGGTATGACGGTCACTGTTGCGCTCAACAGCATGACGAGCCTTGAGATCAAGGGGATTCCGCCCGAGTTGATTGAACGGCTGCGTCAGGACGTTACGGAGGGAAAAAATCTCTCGGCCGCCATGGCGGTGCATCCGCATATTTTCACCGAGATGTACATCAATCTGGTGCGTGCCGGCGAACAAAGCGGCGGACTGGTTGATGTGCTGCGTCGGCTCGCGGAGCATTATGAAAAATTCGCGGAGTTGCGCCACAAGGTTACCTCGGCACTGGTGTACCCCGCCTTCGTGCTCACGGTGGGAATTGCGATGGGGCTTTTTTTCATGCTCTTCATGATGCCGCGTTTCCAGCAGATCTTTGAGGGCATGACAGGGCCGGGTGGCAAGAAAGTTGAACTGCCAGCGGCCACCAAGCTCCTTCTTTTTGCTAGCCAAACCCTTTCCAATGGATGGGTGCTGATTGCCTTGGGCACAACCTTGGTGATTACCGTGGTGTTGATCAAACGCTACCTTGCAGGCCCTGCAGGCCGGCGTGCTTTTGATGCATGGCTTTTGCGCGCGCCACTCCTCTCACGGATCATACGTCCCAATCTCTTCGGTCAGTTTGCCAGCACCCTTGGAGCCCTGCTGAAAAACGGCGTGCCGGTGCTTACAGCACTGCGCATCACCGAGCAGGTCATCAGCAATACTGTTATCAGCGACGCAATCGCGAAGACACGTGAGGGGGTGACTGATGGTAAAACCATCGCGCAACCGCTGGCACGCAGCAAGGTGTTCCCGCAGTTGATGGTGGACATGATCCACATCGGCGAACAGACCGGTGATGTGCCCGGCGCCCTGAACAATGTTGCGGAGACCTACGAAAGTGAATTAAACGTTTCTTTGCGGGTGGTTACCACCCTGGTGGAACCGATACTCATTGTTGGGATTGCGTTGTTCGTGGGTTTCTTGCTTTTCGCAGTGCTTTCGGCTATGTTCAAGATTACTTCCACCATAGGGAGATGAGATAATGACGAGTAGTCTGTTACGTCTTAACGGTAAACAGAGAGCCTTCACCCTTTTGGAGGTGATGATTGTGGTGGGAATTATGGCCATTGTCATGGCCATTTCGATGCCCGCGTTGAGATATGCTGGCGAACAGGAGCCACTGGACATGGCAGTGGAAATGATAACTGACCTGACCGGCAAGGCCCGTGCTGATGCCATTATGGATCGCCGCAAACAGCTTGTGGTTATCAATCTGGAATCTGCCGAGAAAGGATTGGCCATCTTCGGGTTGCCGGAAGTGCAACGCCAGTTGGCCGGTGACGGGCAGTTGGTTGAGATACACATGGAACCTCAAATGCTGGCTACCAACCGCTTTCCAGATTCGGTGAGTTTGACGCCTGTGGAGCCGTATCCGAAAGTTATGGAGATTTGGTTCCGGCCTGACGGCACTTGTGATGGCGCGGAGATAACCCTGAGTGAAGGAGGACGGGTCTATCAGCTGTTCCTTGAACGCTCGACCAGCTTGGCAGAGATTACAGAAGAATGAACTGTCGCCTAGCCAACTGGCTCCATCGCCATCGCTCCTTCTCGCTGCTGGAGGTGGTCATTGCCGTGGCTATCTTCTTTACCGCTATCTTTGCGATTATGCAGTTGGTATCCACAAACCTCAGCCTGGTGCGCATCCTGCAGGAAAAACGGCCGGACTTGGGCACCATTGCCGGCAAATGCCTGATGGGTGGTCGCTTGGCCACCAATTGGGTCGAAGGCGTCGAGGCACCTTACGACGAGGACTTTGGTTTCAACGAGGGGAATGATGCAGCGCTGTATCCAGAAGCAGGCTGGGAACGCGATTGGATGCTGGTGGCCACCAATGTCTCCCTTACCAACGGCCTTTATCGGGCGGACATCAAGTTAACAGAGACAATTCAGCAACAGGAGGCTGTGTCGATAATGAGTATCCTGATGTATCGTCCCAATGGCTTGGAATATACAACCCCCTGATGATGAAAACAAAAACACACAGAATTGCCTCGGCGTTTACTTTAGTGGAAATGATGGTAGCCGTCCTCATTTTTGGCATGGCTATCGCCGCGATGTACTCAACATGGATGGCTATTCTCGGGGCCTCCAAGGGCGGCGCGCGCGCCACGAGGCATATCCAACGCGAACGTGTGGCCTTGAGCACCATGGAGCTGGCGCTAAACTGTGCGGTGATCTATTACAATGAGGATCGCCAAAACCAGGGATTGACCAACGCCTACTCCTTTGTGGCGGAGAATATTGACGGGTTTTATTCTGTGAGTTTTGCGGCGCGTTTGCCGGAGGATTTTTTGGGCAGTTCGCACTTCCCGCACCAACCGATACGGCGAGTGACCCTTGGAGTGGAACGCGTAGGCAATAGAAATGATCTGATCATGCGCCAATGGCAGTTAACCAAGATGGAGCGCGCGATGGAGGAAGGAGACGAGGGTCTGGCAATAACCCTGGCTCGGGATGTGGATTTGTTTGAAGTAAAATTCTGGAGTTTGCTCGTGGAGGATTATGTGGAGGATTGGGATGATCAGCCGGAAGTGTTGCCCAAGCGAATGCGGCTTTTTCTTGCCTTGCGAGATGAGGAAGGAGAAGAGGCCGGGGCGGAAACCCTGAACATGCGTGAGTTTGCATTGGTTTCAGACGTAATTGACGAGGAAAATATTAGTCCGGAATATGTGGCACCACGACGATCCCCCTCTCCAGGCGGGAATCGCGGTAGCGGGTTTGATTGGTCAAAGTTACCAAAGAAAATACGTGACAGGATTGATACGAATAAAGATGGCAGACTTAGCGACAGTGAGAAACGTAAGGCGTCAGAGGACTACAGGAAACGACAAGGTGGTGGTCGTGGCCAAGGTGGTCGTGGGCCAGTGAAGGCGGTCCGGCCTTCGCCCGGAGGATCCAAGAGTGGCGGTTTTCGCGGAACGATTGTTGGGCCCGGAAGTTCAGGTGGCACTGGAGGTTCTGGGAGAGGTGGCGGCAAAAAGTAGGCTTAAATGAGGCTGAAGTCTTCAAAATTAAAGCGTGCACCGGGTTGGAACCGGTGTCGGCGGGGTATTGCGCTAATTTTAGTGATGCTGGTCATCATGGTGCTTTCGGTGATGGCCAGTACCTTTAACTCCAACATGAGTGTGGAATCAGCGCTTGCTCGCAATGCCTATAATGATCGCCGACTCGAGTGGTTGTGTCGTTCCGGCGTGGAATTGGCGCGGTACATGGTGGGGCAGCAGTTTGCTGATGGGAACCTGCGCAATGAAAATTATGATGCGCTTTTCCAGCGCTGGGCGGGTGGTCCCGGGAGTTTTGCGGCCCAGGAGGATTGTGTTCTCAACGCGGTGAATCTTAACGAAACCGGCATGGTTGAAGGCTCGCCCCTGTGGTTTTTGCAGACCGGTGATGAGGATTGGGATAATTACCTCAAGACTGCCTCTCTCAAGGTGACGATTGTGGACCTTGAGAGAAAAATGAACATCAACTGGGTGGCCCAGGAACATCACTCACGTGAAGCCATCAAGCCTGTGATGCAGGAAGTCTTGAAGATTGAGAATACCGTGCAGGACACAATTCTTGACTCGCTGGCCGACTGGGTGGATTTGGATGACGACCCACGAATCAACGGGATGGAAAAGAGAGGGTATGAGCCTTTCGGTTACAATGCAAAAAACGGGTTGATTGATGACATGTCAGAATTGCTTCTGCTCAACGGCATTCGCGGCGAGCGGGAATGGTTGATTACCGGACAGATTCCGCTGGATGAAGCCGGGATTGAAGTGTTGGACGAAGATCTGAGGCCGAGCATGTTCATCCCGGATTTATTCACTGTGGTGTCGCGCGGAAAGATCAACCTCAATACCGCACCCCTTGAGGTGCTGCAAATGGTGGCCCCGAGCATGATGGATTACACTAACCAGATTAAGCTGTATCGAGAAGGCATAGACAGTGAGTGGGGTACTGAAGACGATGGGTACTTTGATAGTCTTGATCCTTTGACTGGTCCCGATATTGGCATGGATCGCGGTGTGGTGAGCAGCTTGAGCGGGTTCCTGTGGTGGCACAGCCAGACTTATGAAGTGACCGTGTCTGTAGTGGTTGAAGACCAGGTTAAGACATTGGTGGCGATTGTAAGGCGGGAAAATGATCGGGAGGAGGAGGTCAGGGTGCTCTACAGTTACTGGAAGGATACCGGTCGATGAGTCGTGTAGTGTTCGTCACCGGCACGAACACGGGGGCAGGCAAGACAATCCTCACAGCTTTGTTGCTTGCTCA
>CAZTTU010000175.1:0-5290 GCA_964616045.1 uncultured Verrucomicrobiota bacterium
CGGTAATCATCTATTGCAATTTTGCTGGGTTTCTTTGAGGTGTACAAAGTGGGCGGCACCTTGGCGTGGCGCCCTTCAAACCAGGCAAGCACCCCGTAATTCATGGATGCAGGAATCCCCCAGAAATAATCAAACCCCTTGTCCAAGGGCATACCTTTAACAGGTCGCGTCCAATCCCGTTTGTTTTTTGTTCCGGGAAAATCCATGCCCAGATGCCATTTGCCAACCATGGCCGTGCCATAACCATTATCACGCAGCATGGATGCCAAGGTTATTCGGCCTTCAGCAATAAGACAGGCACCCTCAGCACCCATCACTCCACGCTTGAGCGTGGTTCTCCATGAATAACGGCCGGTAAGCAGCCCGTAACGTGAGGGCGTGCATACGGTATCGGAGGAATGTCCATCAGTAAAAGTCATGCCCTCCCTGGCAATCCGATCAATATTCGGCGTCTTGAATTTGGATTTAGGATTCAGGCACGACGCATCGCCGTAACCCATGTCATCCATATACACGAGAATGATGTTGGGTTTCTTGGCCGCGTGCACCGCACAAACCGCCATAGCGAAGGCCACGAGCATGAGGCCGAAGATTCGTTTTAAGTACATCAGATTACCCAACTCTTTCTGGTTTTGGAGCCGGACATTAGTTTCGTGGTTTCGTATTCACCAAAGACCAAACCTTTGGCTGGATCATTTCTACTGTCACCCCGCGATGCTCCCGCAACTATGCCCCGGAGTCAATCCATGGACCAATCGACAATCCAGATGGGAATTGAGTGCACCTTGGGTCTAATTTCGCTCACACACCCCATCCCGCTTGTTCTCTGGAAATACAAGATCAATGCAGCATATTGATCGTCTGAAAAAGAGAGCTTCGGTGGTCGCCAGAGTGCCCAAGACGCTGAACCGGCCAATGATTCGGCGAGAACCCTGTGTGGCCGACGGAGTCAGTAAATGAATAATTGATAACCGGCAGCTTCTAACGCATACTACTCTTTAGTTGGGAGTTATTGGATGAAAGCAAATCGCAGGCAAATGTTGAAAGGGCTGTCGCTGGGAGCGGGGTCCATATTGCTCTCACCCATGATTCAGCGGGTGATGGCCAATGCTGAGGGCAAGGAACGCCCCCCACGCTTTGTGTTTGTGCTGCAGAGCAACGGTTTTGATGCCGTGCAGGCGTGTCCGGAGAGTATTCCGTTCCAAAAGTATGCCGACCGCGAAAAATTTGAATCGATTGATCTGACCCAACACAAGCTACCCAAGGGGCTAGCGGCGCTGGAACCTTTGAAGAGCAGAACCACGATTATCCAGGGGTTATCTGGGCGTCCTACTGGAGGCGGGCATTCTACTTGGGGCGGTTGTCTGGGGCTTTACCGTACTTCACCGGCGAGTCGTTCGCCTCATAATATCACCATCGATTATCAGCTGGGCCAATCGATGCCCGGCATCCTGCCTTGGATTGGGGTGGGAATGTCGGCTGGGCGCGGCGATGCCTTGATGCACTTTACTGCGCGCGCAGCGCACAAGACGATGCCGATCATTTTGAACCCGGAAAAGGCCTATAACGCCTACTTCAGTGTGGCTGCCGGAGGTGAACGTGAGAAGGATTTTCACCTCAAGCGCAACCTGCTCGATTACATGGTGGGTGACGTGAAAAAAACCCGCAAGGCTTTGGGGTCACTGGCCGGTGAGGAGCTCGACGCTTACCTTGGTGCCTACGATCAATTGGCCGCGCGGCAGTATCAGTTGCTGGAAAATATGGAGGTGCTCAAGAAATCTGCTCCCAAGTGGGATGATCGGTTTACCTCGGAGGTGGCAACCAAGCGACTGGAAGCGCAGTTCGATCTTGCCGGTTCAGCGCTTATTGGTGGCCTGAGTAATGTCGCCACAATTACCTGCGCGGCTTCAGAGATTAATGCGCAGCCTTATCTCGGGATCGGGGTAGATATCAGTAACCATGGCTACGGTCACATGGGAGGCAATCGGCGTGATGCCAAGGGTATTCCTTATTACGAGAAAACCCGCGGATGGCTTTTTGGCCTGATTGCCAAGCTGGCCCAGCGCCTGGAAAAAACTCCTGAGGGTGAAGGCAATATGCTGGATAACACCCTGATCATTTACATGAGTGATGCGCCTGACACCCATCATTCGACCGCCTTTGAGTGGCCACTTGCAATGGTGGGTAACATCAGGGGCCAATTGAATCTGGGCGGGCGGTACATTAATTTTCCCGGCTACGGTAAACCGGGTCATCACACGATGAGTGCGCTCTACAGCACCTTCCTTAATTGTGCGGGTGTCAAACAGCAAACCTTCGGGCAACTGGACGTCGATCTCGATGTGAAGAGGATGCAGACCGGCCCCTTGCCCCAGATTTTGGCTTGATGGCCAAAGCCTTCCTCTCCATGAAACGTCTGCTTGCGCTCCTGCTTTTGATTCAGACCGCAAGGCTGGATGCGGCGACTCCCCTAAACTGGACTGAGCATCGACGGGCGCTTCTCATCAACACCAGTAAAGACAAGACGCATGCACCAACTATTGGCAAACTGCAAAAGGCACTGCAGGCCAAAGGCTTCATCGTCACCACCCTGGGTAATGATCTCAAAACCGACGGGGTAAATTATGAGAAATGGGTGCGCAGCATGCCAACGATGGGTGTTGGCATTGTCTACTACCTTGGCCGGCTATCGACCGAGAAGACCGCCGATGGCAAGCGTGTTTGCTACTCGTTGCAACTGGGTGGTTACCGCGAAATGCCGCCGCCCCGTGATCCCAGCGCAGGTCGTAGCCAGCCCGAGGATAAGCCGTGGCTGAGCCTCGATCGATTATCACAGAAATTGGACCGAAATGTGTCGCGGGAAAACATGGTTGTGGTGGATTGCCTGGGGTTTGATGACCTGGTCAAAACTGAGCTCTCACAGGCCGACCTGCACGGGGGGGCTGCGCGTTTGTCGGGCAGTGAACTTTTCACCTCCTTTTATCCGGGCAAATCCGCTTTTCATCCCAGCAGGGATAAGCCCAAACTGGGGCCGAGGTTGGCTGAAGTTTTGACTGCCAACCTCAAAAAGGATGGGCCTTTAACCCCGCGAATTAAGGAGTTGGCTTACACGGTTGCGCCGCGCTCAGGTCGCACTTATGAACTGAAACACGAGGCGGCCGGGGTGTGCGCCCCGCCTGATAAAATCGGTGAAGGACGTTTTGCCGGTGACCAATGGGTGGACCAAAATGGTTTCTGCTTTGTCTGGTGCCCAGCCACCACCTTCAAGATGGGCGACGCGGCTTTTGAGGATGCGCAGCCGGTGGAGGTCACCATATCCAAAGGCTACTGGATTGGTAAGTATGAGGTCTTGGGAACTGAGAGCGCCCTTTTTAATTCCGGTGGCCAAAAAATTGGTAAAGGCCTGTTCGCACGGGTGAACGACAAAAAGTACAATCAGCGCCGGGTGCAGCATTTTTTCCCGTCCGGAATCGGAAGCGTAGATAAAGTCAGTGAAGAACTCGCGAAGTGGCAGAAATATCTGGCGAAGAATGGTCTTGCCCACAAGGACTGGACTTACGATTACCCGACCGAGGCCGAATGGGAACTGGCCGCGCGCGCAGGCACACGTGCCGGATATCCCAGCGCCATCAAGGATCTTGGTCAGTACGGAAATTTTGCCGATCGCAATCTGTATAATGATCGGGAGTTGGTTCATTATATTTATGCCAATCGTGAAGCGGATGATGGTTACGGCATGTCCTTTGCGCCGATCGGTCAGTTCCGGCCCAATGCCTGGGGCATCCACGACATGCACGGCAACCTCGCTGAGTTGTGCAGCAACCTCTATACCGACCAGCTGATTTCAGGTGTCGACCCCAACGACCAATCAAGTGTGAAGGATAAGAAAGGTGTCTGGCGCAACAGGGTTTCGCGTGGAGGTTCCTGGTGTAGCCCCCCCCAGTATCTGCATGTGGCCTTCCGCAACGCCTTTACTGGAGTGGGCACCCCGCACGTCGGCTTGAGGCTCGTGCTGCGGCAGAGTCCGCGCCTCACCCGTTCCAGGACTGAAATCACAAAGGCCCTGCAGGCCGAGTTGGATGCCGAGAAAAAATCCAAGCAGAAGAAATAATGAAGTATTTCGTGATACTAATATGCGTTCTGTCTGCGTTTGGATTGAAGGGGGATGAGCAGTTTAGCCGCACCGTACAGCCTTTTCTCAAGACTTATTGTGTATCCTGTCATGGGCCCGGGAAGGCGAAGGGAAAGATTCGCGTTGATGGCCTTGACGCCTCGATGACTGGCCGCAAACAGGTCGAGTTATGGGCTCGGACACTTGAGGCTCTGGAGTTTGGCGAAATGCCTTCTGACAAGGCCGAGAAATTCCCGACCAAGGACGAAGTGCGCGCAGTCACGCAGTGGATCAGCCAGGCGCTCACCAGTCAGGGCCTGAGTGTTTCCAATAAAAAGGATCGGGAAGGCTATGGCAACCTGGTCTCGCATGAGCTGCTTTTTTCACCCGCTGAAAGTAGGCGAACCATAAACGTGGCCGCGCGGCTCTGGCGCATCACGCCCAAGGCCCTGGCCAACATTCTGCGCGGCGCACGCATTATCTCCAATCCTTTCGAGTTCGAGAAACCGCATGGCAGCTTCCGCGACTTCAAGGGCAAATATCATTTCAACTCACTCATGGCCGAGCAGATCACCGAGCTGGCCATTGCGCATTCCCTGCAGGAGGCACGCAACGCCCGTAAACGGATTGTGGAGGAGCGAAAGAAGGGAACCCCGATTGAAGAAGCCAATGTGACCCAGATTAGGCGGAGATATGAAACAGTGCTTCGACGTTCACCCACCGATACGGAGATGACCTCTCTCACGGCCCTGATGAAAAAAGTCGACGGTGAACTGGGTTTGCCACGCGGCTTGCAGGCTGCTTTCGCCGCGATCATTCTGCAGCCCGAAACGTTGTTCCGGTTTGAAGGGTTGGGTGAGGGCAATCAGGAGGGACTTGTGGAATTGTCCCGCCGCGAACTGGCCACAGCCCTGGCCTATGCCTTGACGGACCTGCCGCCCGAGACCCATCTCTTGAGGGCCTTTGGGAATGAGAAAGTACCGGTGCGCAAAATTTTGCGTGCCGAGACCCGCCGCCGGCTTGACGATGAAAAGCGGCCGGAAGCCAAAAAACGACTCCTGCAGTTCTTTCAGGAATATTTTGATTATGAAAAGGCAACCGATGTCTTCAAGGACCAGATCAAGGGCCACAAACACTGGGCTCCGGCACTGGTGTATGACCTGGATGCGCTGGTGATGC
>CAZTTU010000176.1:0-5286 GCA_964616045.1 uncultured Verrucomicrobiota bacterium
GGAGCGCGCATCATAGGAATGAGACATCGTATTGCAAGACGGTCATTGCAAAAAACGCCCAGCACGGGTTTTCTTTCCCGATGCCGAAGGCTCTACTCAAGGATATTGTGCGGTACTGCGACCGCACCCTGAAGATTGACACCATCGCTGATTACGACGGCGCCCTAAACGGATTGCAGGTGGAAAATAACGGCAAAATCAGCCGTATTGCCGCCGCTGTGGACGCCTCATTAAGAACTGTCCGTATGGCTGTTGAGGACGGAGCCGATCTACTGATCGTCCACCACGGACTCTTCTGGAACCCCCAACAACCCTGGACCGGTAAAAAGCGAGACCTGATTGGAGAACTGGTGGAACATAACCTCGCCGTTTACAGTTCTCATCTCCCTCTAGATCTTCATCCTCGCCTTGGAAACAATGCCGGCCTCTTCAAGGCGCTAAAATTAACCAAGCCCAAACCTTTTTTTGAAGAACAAGGTCAATTCATAGGACTAAAAACCGGCGTACGTTTGGATCGTGGTATTTTATCCAACCGCCTGGAAAATATTCTCGGAACACCTCCCACGCTATTGGCAGGTGGTCCAAAAGTATGCAAGAATATCGGCATTGTTACTGGCGGTGCGGGCAGCAGTATTGCAAAGGCCGCCGCAGGCGGGACGGATACTTTTATCACCGGCGAAGGCCCACACTGGACCGGTGCTCTCGCTGAAGAGCTCGAAATCAACGTTTTTTATGGCGGCCACTACGCAACCGAGACTTTCGGGGTGAAGGCTCTGGCTGCTCATCTGGCGAAGAAATATTCTCTGTCCTGGACTTTTCTGGATCATCCAACAGGGCTGTAGCACCTGGCCGTGGCAAGAACGCCAGCACCAAAATTGCCAGTACACCCAATCCAAATCCAGACAGACTGACACGAATGCTGTTCTCACTTGGGGAAAAGCGAAACTCAACCTCATGTTTCCCTGCAGGCAAATGTACGCCCCGCATCAGATAATTCGCCCGCAATAATTTTGTCGGTTTACCATCAACAACAACCTTCCACGCCGGATGATGCTTATCATTGAGCAGCAGCACCGTTGAAGTCTCCGCTTCAGTAGACAACACTATCCGCTTGGGGTCATAGGATTCATAGCGAGCGGCCACTACAGTCGCATTTGTATCGCCAATTTCCGGCGCAGGGATTTTTTCTGCGATCAACACCTCCTGGCGCGGATTCCATGTTTTTCTCGGCAAAGTTGCCAATACTTCATCATCCGAAAGCCCGCTTCGCCAGTTGGCGAATATACCAGCCCGCGGTAGAACTCCATGAAATTCAATCAAAGAGAGCAACCCATTAGTGTGAATCATAGCTGTAACATCGTCATAAGATGTAATTTGACCGCCTGGTTCCCTGGGCCCCAGAGAGAAGATCGAATGTTCGCCAAACGAATTGGTCTGACCATAGATTGCGTCAAGATGTGACGCGTGCCCCTGCCCTAACCCTAATAGAAACCGCGTCCCCGTTAATTCACATAATCGAAAGGCATCCTGGCCCAAAACCTGACGGTATACCCGGTTTTCAGCAGCAACACGAGGCTCTTGAATCACATCAAGCGACTGAATCCGATAGTAAGGAAAGTGATGCTGCGCCCACAAAACAGAATAAAGGTTATTGAGTAACTCCACCTGTTTCACCTGTTGCATTAACCGCTGGCCTTTCATTTGCAAAGCCAATCTCTCGGTCTGGTTGGTGGTGCTTTGCATACCCTGCTGCAACTGGATTAATTCACTTTGAACAAGGCCCATTGCAAATGCGGATGGAAATAATTTTATCCGATTTTCGTTCGGAGCCCGCTTCAATACATCTACCACCGGATTACTTGCATATTTGGTGACATAATTTTCATGAATTAAATAACGACCGTGTGCCCTCCCGAAATCCACCACCATCACTATTCCGCATAATAGCCAAATCCGCCAAGCAAGCGAACCGGACCACACGCCCGACATAAAAATAATTACTACCAACACGACCACAAAAATCATACCCAAACTAGCCCCAAGCATCTTCAGGCTGAACCTGGCAATTGATGCACCATCCGTACCGATTATAAGCGTTTCGGTCAGGTAATGCCTCAAATCTGACTGAACGGTCGCATAAAAAACCCAGACCAAAACACCTGCAATCAACACGCCTGACATGATCTGAAACCAGCGACGGTCCCAATCCTTCAATTCACCAAACCATTTTTGAATCCAGACTATAAATTCACCTTTTCTATTTTTCTTTCCGTTCAAATAGGCACAAGCCATTCCTTCCAACCCGTAGGCAAAAAGAACCACCAAGGCCAAACTGGCTGGGTGCATGAATTTAATTGGATTACGAATGCTGCTAAAAAACGGCAACGGATGGAGCAACGAGTAAAAAAAGGCGTGTCGCCCCCACGCAAAAAGGACTGAAACAATAATCAAAGCCGCCCAAAAGAAAACCCAACGGCGATCTACCAAATCGAATTGACTGCCTTCACCGTGTAAGGCCTGCAACAGCGCCCAGAAGCACACCAGCAAAACAAACATCCCCGCATAGATGCCGTAACCTGAATGCCGAGCCAGCCCGCCCGTGCCCGGCCCCCATCCGGGCGACTGCCCTACCGACCCCCAGTAGCGTGCCCCCTCTCCAGAATCCAACCGATATCCAAATAATCCGGGCACTGCCACTCTCAGGGTTTCAGTTTTGGGCAAACTCCACTGGGTGGCAAAATTCCACTTTTGTTCCGGTGTCATTTGCTGCTGTTGCTGCGCCGCTGCCTTGCCCTCGGTCCCAATCAAATTACTCAAGGCATGACCCGCCATCAGTGCCGCGCTCAAAGCCAGTACCGCTACCAGTCCCACCCCCTTCGCCACCTGTAGTCCAGAAAGTTGCTTCCCGCGATTCAATGCCGCTACAATCACGAATAATGCGACATACAAACTGAATATTCCGCCCACATCAAAACTCTCCATCACCCCCTGCCCCAGCCCCAACCCACCCAAGATCACCCAGGCGATCATTCGCAGGCCGCTTTCACGCAATCCATTTATGATGCCTGCCATCGCCAGAAACGCCCCCGCGGCCCCCAATGCCACGCTCGGCAACCCCCAACAGGCGTAGGTAAAAAAATCACCGTTTAAAGCTGCAGCCAAAGCTCCCAGTACACAGACCGGTTGCCGGAACTTTAGCGAACGAAAAAAAAGCCACGCACAAAACCCGAGCAGAACAAGCGAAAGAGGCTGATACCATTTGGCAAACAAAACCGCTCCATTGTCACCTCCGGCGAAAAGGCACAACTCGAAAAAAGCCTTGGTAGAATTAGGCATGGCAGAGGGAAATTCTCCCCCAACCCAGTTGAGATCTTGCCAGTAGCTCCACCCATGCTTTTCATCGTGGGCATGGGCCTGAATCGCTCCAAGTGGCGCGTCATTGGCAAAGACAACTTTGTCCGAATCAAAACTCTCCCGGAAAAGAAAACCCAGCACGAGCAGCAAACAACAAAGTGTTAGCAGCGCGTCCTTCCACCAAGGTGAACTGGGAGCGTCGGGATTCGACATACCTTCCTTAAAGGCGACCATGCCGCAGAAAGTCACGCAGGGCAACGGCCAAGTTTCCCAAGTACCACGCCAAATACCCGGTGATCTCACGAGTAGCTTGCACCACCTCGGCCCGGTAATCCATTGTCACATCACCCACTCCGCGCAGCATCACCCGACTCGTCCCTGCCAAAAGACAGCGTTGCCTAAAACTCCACAACCAAGCGGACAATCCGGTTTTACCCAACCATGCCGAGGCTGTTTGCATCGCCTTCCATTCGTCGGCAATTACCGCCGCCGGTTCGATTTTATTGCGCGAGGTAGTCGTATGCTCGTGGCGACGATACTGGCACAATGCCATGGGTATCTCATAAATTCGCTCACAATGAGTTGCCAACTCCGCATAAAAAACCGCATCGGCACACTGAATATAATCGGTTCGAAATTCCACAGGCAAACGCTCACGACCCGTTTTCATCAATACAGCAGGAAGACAGATCGTACGCAGATCAGCCTGGGAGGCAACAAAGGTCTGGCGATGAATCATCCTTGGGGCACCCTTCAACACGACAGGGAACGGGTTCACCAAATCACCGCCCTCAAGGAGTGCCCCAACGTGATCAATCACCTCATATGCAGAATATGCCAGCGCGCGACCAGTCACCGGCTCCAGTACCTCCAATAGGCACTCATAAAATTCGGGCTTAATGATGTCATCAGCCGGCAGTAAATGGAGCACATCGGCTTCCTCAGCGTAACGTAGTGCTAAATTAAAATTGTCCGTGGAGGAAATATGTTTTTCATTTAACACCCATTCGAAGCCACTCTTCCTAAACGCCTGCGCAATCGCTTTGGTTCCGTCTGTGGAGCAGTTGTCCTGAATAATCACTCGATCAGGCTTACGCGTCTGATTGGTTAATGATTTCAGCGTAGCTTCCAGAAATCGTTCCCCATTGTAAACGGGAATGACTGTAATTAACCGACTCATGACTTGCCGAGCAGACGACAAAGAGTCTCCGTCACTCGTTCTATCTGGACATGCTCCAGACAAAGGGCCGAGGGTAAATTAATTCCCCACGGGCTCAGCCGATAACTCACCTCATTGCGTTGAGCAGCTAAAACTGCTTCGGCGTGCCCTTCAAATGCCGGCAGGCTGCTGAGTGGATAAAACATCGGACGGCTTTCAATACCTTCCTGGCCCAATGCAGCCATCAATTTTTCCTTCGGCCAATTAAACTTTGGATCAATTACTGCATTCACCATCCAATAAGTGTTCTTATAGCCAACTGGTTCAGCATTAAGTGTTATCCCCTCTACCCCTGCGAGTCCCCCACGGTACCACTCAAAAATCTCCCGCTTTCGTGCCACCAACTCTTCTGCTCGTTCCACCTGACCCAGCCCCATCGCTGCGGCCACCGGCGGCATCTTGTACTTGAAAGCCACCTCTGTGTTTCGGAAATGGACGTCATCCGGTTTTCGACCGTGATCACGCAGATGCAACACGCGCGAATACAATGTATCATCGTCGGTCACCAGCATACCTCCCTCGCCAGTCGTAAAAGTTTTTGACCCATGAAAACTGAAAGCAGCCATATCCCCCAGCGCACCCGCCTTACAATCGGAAATTTCGCTGCCAATCGCCTCGGCGGCATCCTCAATAATATTCAAATTATGTTCCGAAGCAATCGCCCGCAGAGCAGCGTAATCAGGCATTCCACCATAGAGATCAACCGGCAATAT
>CAZTTU010000177.1:0-5175 GCA_964616045.1 uncultured Verrucomicrobiota bacterium
CAGGCATTGAGGAGATCTATTCCCTCTGCGACGCCGCCCTAATGAACGGCCAGCGCTTTTTCCGTGTGCACTGTTTCCCTTTCCGCATGACTGAGGCAAACATGAAACGTCACGCTAAATCCAAATGGCTCGGTGAATGGAAGAACCTCAAAAAAGGCTACGATAGGTTTGAGGAAACCAAACGTCCGCCCAACGTGACTGTGAGTGGAAAGCAGTATCTGTTTGGTGAAACATATTAACCCGTTGGCTCCCCATTAGCGTGCGCGCCGGGCAGCAATCCATCCCCATGCCCCGCCTGCTACCAACCCTCCAGCGTGCGCATAATTGGCAACACCGGGGAAGATGCCAAGGAAACAAATAATAAACCAACCCATCAGGATAATCACGTTTGTTTGATCAATGAAAAACTGACTGCCGGGTTCATTTTTACTTCGTATCCAGATATAACCAAACAGTCCATATAGGACACCGGACATGCCAACAAAATTGGGGCCATTGACCAGGAACTGGGAGAAATTTGATATTATTCCCACAATCAGCATGAAGATGATCAAATGAAATTTCCCCAAAAGCTGTTCCATTATTGCTGCGAAGAACAGGAACATGTACATGTTAAATAGGATGTGCATGATGCTTCGAGTGTCGTGCAAAAAGATTGGAGTTACTAATCTCCAAACTTGCCCTTTTCTGACTTCAGGTAGTGTGCTTGAAGTATCATTTAAATCCGGGACCAATATAAATTTTTCGCAGGAATCATTGATGCACTGGCTTCGTGATCCAGAATATTTCACCTCCGTGCTTAACCCCTTTTTGCATTCGGGGCACCTAAAAGCTAAGTGGCCATTTTTAACATATGGCCGATCCGGATCCGAAAAGTACATTCCTGATCTAAGCCAGTCAAAACCACCAATCAGTGATAATACGTGGATAACAACACATATACCCACAATTGCATAAGTCAACATGGGAGGCACAGCCGTTTGCCCAAATACTGCTGTGCGCACGTCTACTCGGCGTTTGGCTGCGTGTTCGTTCTCTTTGGCTTCTTTCTCGCGCAGCTTGGCGGCTACTTTTGCGCCTTTGGCATAGCGTTGGTTGTCTGAATCATTGTGAAATGTGGACAGTTCTTCCTCGGCCTTTGCGATTTGATCGTCGTCGTGGATCCAGACCGTCCACGTGCCCTCATCCTCATCCACGTCGTTGGTGATGCCATTGGCGTAGAGGTAGTCACCAAAACGTTTGGCTTCTAATTCATTATCAATTTCACCGATCGCGCGCATGGAAACTAAAAACAGGAATCCGATTCACATAACAACTGAATTCGCAATAGAATGACGAAAATTGGGAGGGTACCCACGTGGGGATCAGAACGGAATTTGGCCTGTAAGTCAGGCTTTTTCGTGATGGCTAGGTTTGCAGTTTGAGCAAAAGATAGTCGATCGTGAGTATCTGCGATTTCGTTCCGAAGGCCCAGACCCGCAATCAAATTGTCTTTATCTGAATTCTTCTAATCCTCCATCAGGTTATACTGCTAGTTAGG
This sequence comes from uncultured Verrucomicrobiota bacterium, assembly GCA_964616045.1. Classification (GTDB taxonomy): domain Bacteria; phylum Verrucomicrobiota; class Verrucomicrobiia; order Limisphaerales; family UBA1100; genus UBA1100. The sequence continues at coordinate 1,541 of CAZTTU010000177.1, forward strand.
TGTGGGCTGTTGGAATGTGAAGAAGTGATCGGGTTTTGGGTCGTTTTACAGTAGCGCGCGAGTGGAAAAGGCGTAGAATAGGGGGGTAATCGGGGTAATGTGGCCTGTTTCCCGTCCAATATCGGACGGGCTTGCGGGTGACCCGGAGGCGTTTCTATTTTAAAGACAGACTATTATGAAGACGACAACACGTGTGTTCTCCCTCTCGATATTAATCCTGCTGGGCTGTGTGGCCCGGGGTGCAGACATCGGATTCATTGAAAAATTTGCGTTGGCCGCGGATCGCAAGGAGGCACTGAAGCTCCTCATCCCGGGCACGACCGATTATTATTATTACCACTCACTGGACGCGCAGTTGCGCGGCGATAAGGCGGCCGTCAAGAAACATCTCGAATTATGGATCAAACGCCATGGACGCACGGCTCGAGCGAAGGAGATTCAGGATCGTCAGGCGATGCTGGATTATGGTGCCAACCCAGGGGCTACATTGGAGCACCTGCAGCGTGAGCTGGGTCTTTCGTTCAGCCATAGTCGAGTGATAGAAGGCCAGAAACCAAAACACCCGACGACGCTGGACCCTAAGCTCATTAGTTTTAAGGCCTACCGTGAACGCGCTTATCGGTCAGGAGATTTGTCGGGCGTGGAGGAACGCGGGCTGGAGAAACTCGAACATGACAAACTAAACGCCACGCGGCTGCGCCACCTACTCTCACGGTTACAACGACCTGACATAGCCAATCTGCCTCAGTTGATCGTTAAGGATTTGCGCAACAAATACAGCCGTGGGTTTGGCTCGCATAACATCCATCGGCAGTTGACTCAGGGGCAGATGGATGAGCTGTTGCAATTGGATCCGAACCTCATCCATAACTCGAATTTCATTAACGCTTACCTGATCAAGCTTGCTCCTTCAGCGGATACCGACACACGATTTAATCTCGCCGAGCGCGGCAAGCACCTCAACCGCATTCATCAGTTCACCGGGCGGCTGGCCCCCGCACATAATTCCCAGAAAGCCAATGCAATCTACAACCTGCTGCGTTTCCAGCAGAGCCGGGGACAGTATGACCGCGAATTATTCATGGAATATCTGAAGCTGCCGCGGCCGGTGGCCTATATCAACCCGAAGTACCGCGAGCGTGAGCTCAAGCGCCCGGGAATTTCCGATGTAAATCTTAATGCCGACTACAGCCGAATCACGGGTCTGCCGCCCATTGGCCCCGATGAACGGTTGGTACGTGATTTTTTTCTGCACTTCTTCAGGCAGGACGCGGATTTCGACCAGTACCTGCCACTGGTTAGGGATACCTATCTGAAGCAGGCCTTCGCCGAGGCCAAGCTGGTTAGTGGTGTAGGCGACGCAGAACGCTGGTATTCCATGCTCTCGACCTCACAGGTCAAGGCGTTGCAGGAACGTATCGACCTGGATTTCGCACCGGCAAACAAGGTGTTTTACAAGGCGAGCGAGGCGGTTTCATTGAAGGTCAATATCAAGAACGTCAAGAAGCTGATCGTGCGTGTATTTGAAATCAATACGTTCAATTTTTACTCGCGCAACCTGCACCCGGTCAATACCGCCATTAACCTTGACGGTCTGGCAGCCACGCGCGAGCAGGCCTATAACTATGACGAGCGTCCCCTGCGGCGCGTCGAGCGCAACTTCAATTTCCCGGAACTCAAAAAGCGCGGCGTTTATGTGGTGGAATTTATCGGCAATGGCCGCAGCAGCCGCGCACTCATCAGCAAGGGCAACCTGCGTGCGCTGGAGGACACAGGCTCTGCAGGTCATGAATTTCGGGTGTTGGATGAGGACAACAAGGCCTGCGCGCAGGCGACCCTGTGGCTTTCGGGTAACGAGTACAAGGCCGACAAGGACGGTCTCATCGTGGTGCCTTTTAGTAATCGCCCGGGCCGCCAGACAATCGTGCTGCGTAATGGCAACTTCAGTGCACTGGCCAGTTTTGTTCACCAGAAAGAGACCTATTCTCTGGACGCAGGAATCTACGTGGACCGTGAGGCGCTGGTCACCGGTGCGCAGGCGAAGCTGGTCGTTCGCCCAGTGCTTCGCCTTAATGGCAATCCCATTTCCCTAAAGGTGCTGGAAGACCCGCGGTTGGTCATCCTTTCCACCGGCCGTGATGGTGTGCCCACGATGTTGGAATTGCCGGTTGGCGAGATCAAGGATGGGGAGGCATTCATCCATGAATTTACCGTGCCCGACAAGCTGGCCAAGCTGCAGTTCACCCTGAAGGCACGCGTGGAGAATCTGGCGGCAGGCAATAAACAGGATCTAACCGATCAGGGAACCTTCGCCCTCAACCAGATTGATAAAACCCTCAAGCTGGAGAATGTGCACCTCGCACGTGTGAATGGAACTTATGTGCTCGACGTGCTGGGTAAGAATGGCGAGGCCAAGCCCGATCGTGCAGTGAGTGTGCAACTGAAGCACCGTGATTTCAAGGGAACGCACAGTGTGAGTTTAAAAAGCGATCCATCAGGGCGCGTAGATCTGGGGGCCTTGGCCGATATCCAGTGGATCAAGGCGACCGGCAGTGATGGAACAACCTATCATTGGGAAATTTCGCGGGACCGCTACGGTCAGGTTTCCCAGCCATCAGTCATCCATGCGGCAACCGGCGACACCATTCAGGTGGCCTTGACAGGCCCACTCAATAACGCGTCCAAAGCAAAAAGTTATAGCCTCTTTGAGGTGCGTCAGGGAACCGTGATGGGAGACCAGGTGAAGGCCGGTGCTTTCCGTAACGGATTTTTGGAGATTAGTGATTTGGCCGTGGGCGACTACACGCTTTTCCTCAAGGAAACAGGTGAGGCCATTGCTCTGCGCGTAACCGAAGGCAACAATCGTGAACATCACGTGATGAGTGCCAGTCGCATTCTGGAACAGCGCGTTTTGCGTCCGCTGCAGATCAGTGATGTGATGGTGGGCCAGCAAAACGCAGTGGTGCAGCTGGAGAACATGACTCCTTTCACGCGTGTGCATGTATTTGCCACGCGTTTTGTCCAGCGTTACCCGGCTTACGCCGCACTGGATATTGGAGGAGTACCTTCACCCGAAGCAAAAAGACTGGCGCGTCCGCGTTCGCTATATGTGCAGGAACGTGATATTGGCGAGGAATACCGCTACATCCTCGATCGTAAATACACCACCAAGTTCCCCGGAAACATGCTTACGCGGCCCGGTTTGCTCTTAAACCCATGGGCCATCCGCGACACCAACACCGGACGGCAGGTCGCCGCCAAAGGCGGTGAATTTCAGAATCTGACCGAGGAACTTGAGAAAGCCCAAAATGAAACCTGGTACCGCAAGCCTACTGATCCCTCAGGCGGTGGCGGGCTCAACGATTTCTCGAGCCTCGATTTTCTCAAGCACAATTCGGTGCTATTGGCGAATTTGAAGCCGGACAAGGACGGCGTGGTATCGGTCGATCTCTCCAAGTTTAATGGCCAGCAGGAGATGCTGCTAGTGGCGGTGGATCCCTTAAACACGGTCACCCTGCCGGTGAGCCTAAAATCTACTGTGTTGGCCAAGCGCGAGGTGCGCATGGTGCAGAGTCTGGACGTGGCCAAGGCACATTCGGAACAGAAACTCTTCACGGTCCTAAAGAAGGGCGATC
>CAZTTU010000178.1:0-5097 GCA_964616045.1 uncultured Verrucomicrobiota bacterium
ATGAAAATTTCCCCGTTGGAAACTGCCATTGAAGACTGTGTCATCTCGCCCAGCGGATTGGTTGCCAGCAAATCGAATTTTGGTCTAGCATTCAGAACAAACGTGTCGGCCGACTGATTGATTGCATAAATCTTGCCGTCAGCCAAAACGGTTGAGGACCATGATCCCCCTCGTGCACCTTCGCCTCGCAACCGCTCCTCCCAGATCACTTTGCCCGTTTGCACATTGATACATTGGGCAATACCTGGCTCATTCACAATATAGATGTGCCCGTCATGAATCACCCCCGAACCAATCCGCTGCTTTTCCTTCGGGCGAGTCCAAAGCCGATGCGTCGAAGTCACATCACCTTTTGTTCCAACACGCGTGGCCAATGCTGTCCCGCTATATCCACCCATCGCCACTATAATGCCGTTGCTGTGCAAAGGAGAGGTATAGACCAGTGGATTGAGTCCATGACACGCCCAAAGCTCCTTGCCTTTCATGGGATCGAAGCCAACAACACGCCCCGGAAAACTCATAATCAACTGCTCTTTCCCATTCGACTTGATCAGGATCGGCGTGGTCCATGAACCTATCCACATGTTCTTTTCGCCTTCCTTCTTTTCGCCAGAATGTCCACCGGGCTCATCGTGACGCCATACCTGGGTGCCATTGGTCTTGTCCAATGCCACCAAAAATGTCGGATTTCCGGGGCCGTGATTTAGGATGCAGAGATTCTTATGAATGACGGGCGAAGCTCCATTTCCCCAAATGTGTTTCTGAGGCCCAAGCACGCGCCGCCAGAGTTCTTTTCCGTTAAAGTCATAACAAAAGATGCCGGCTGATGCATGCGAGACAATCACCCTTTCTCCGTCTGTAACCGGTGAGGCTGAACAATAAGGGTTGGTTCTGTGAGTTATCTCTTTCTCCTTAAACACACTCCCTTTCTGCCATAGCAGTTTGCCTTTGCCTCTATCAAAACACATCAAGGTCCGCCTCCCTTCCTTCTCGATCGCCTGGGTGATGAATACCCTATTCCCCCAAATCACCGGCGATGAATTACCCCGATCAGGCAGTGCCACCTTCCACTTCACATTCTTTGTAGTTGACCATTGTGTCGGCAAATTCTTTTCTGCACAAATACCGGTTCCCATTGGCCCACGCCAAGCCGGCCAGTTGTCCGAAAAAAGAGAACCCGCTACGAAAAGTAATACTAGGCACAAGCGAAAGATTGTCATGCCCAAACCATAGCAATGCGTCACCCAAGGTCCAGCACTTGTGGAGGCGATCATTGACCATATCTCTTCATGAGCTCAAAATAGGCCTTATGTCAGATGAAGCACTGGATCAAACTGTTCAAGCACTTGGCCTTGAAAAATATCAACGGCATATTTTCCTGTGTGCCGACCAAACCGAATCCAAGTGCTGTGATAAGGAAGCCGGACTGGAGTCCTGGGATTTCTTTAAAAGTCGACTTAAGGAACTGGGCCTTGCCGGTCCGGAACCGACCGTTTTCAGGTCCAAGGCCAATTGTTTGAGGGTATGTCTGCGGGGACCCATTGCGGTGGTGTATCCGGAAGGTACCTGGTATCACTCCTGCACTCCGGAAGTGCTGGAGCGGATCATTCAGGAGCACCTGATTAAGGGGCAAGTCGTAGAGGAGTATTCTTTTGCAAAAGCAAATAATTGCCAAACGAATTAACTCTTAACCGCAACTCTTGACATAATCAATGATGGGCTGATCATCACCACCAGCAGCAATTGTCACACGCAATAACTCTGCTGGATTTACATTCTTCTCACGGAAGAACTGACGATCACCTCCTCAGCCATACATCAAGTCTGCCGGTAAATTGCCGGCCAACTTGGCTCGTGCCTTTACGATCAGTCGTGGGAGCCACGCGATCCCTTCCACCTCGGCATCCTTGGGGGGAAATTCATCCATTTCCATTCGGTGAGTGGCAGGTTGGCTGTCCAGTTCCTCTACAAAATGCTCATAACGAACTGCCTGCAACGCCTCCACATGCTCGTAAATGACGTCATCCCACCCCACATAGTCATCACAGAAGTCAAACATCTCCTGCGCACTGCAGCCAATGGATTCGAGAAAGGACACCTCATCGGGCTCAAACATGGAATCAGGGTCACTGCAGCCGGCCTTGCGCCGCTCGACGCCTGCGTCAAACACCGCGCGGAATTGGGTTTTCCAGTCGTGACTCATGGTTAGTTGCGAAGATCGACTTCTGCCATCAGTTTATCGGTGGCTGTGTAGGCCTCGGTGACCCATTCAACAATCTTGGAGGGGTCGGGCGCGTATTCCAACTCCAGGCTGATGGCACCGTCAAAATCAAGGTCCTTGATGGCCTGCAGGTAGGGGACGAAGGGCACCACTCCGCGACCGGGTGGCAGATCGCCATGAACCTTGCCATCACAATCGGAAATATGCACGTGGCCGGCGCGGCCTTTCAGCGCGGCCAATGATTCCGGCGGACTGTTACTTAGGAGCATATGGCTGATGTCGATATTGGCCTTAACCGCCGGGTTGTCGCAGTCAGTCAGGAAACGATCCATTTCGGCCATGGTGTTCACCAGAGACAGATCAAAAGGTTCCAGTTCGAGGACAATTTCCAGACCTTTCTCCGCCGCATAATCACCAAGGATATTACAATTCTCCACGCCCCATTTCCATTGTTCCTCAGGCGGAATGACTTCCTTTTGCCAAATGTATTCGCCGATCACGAGCAGGTAATTTTTTGCCCCCAATTCCGCGCCCATGTCCAGGTAGCGTTTGCAACGATCCAGGTGAAACGCCTGCACACTCGGGTTAAAGTCAATCAGCCCTACGCTGACGCCAACAACACTGATAATGGGCAATTGTAACTCCTCACAGGTCTGCTTGACGGTCGCAATGCGCTCATCCGCCCCCTCATCCAGTGGATCCTGAAAAATATCCACGCAATCGAAACCCAGTTCCTTGGTCTTGTGCAGTCCGTCGACCAGTCCGACTCCGTGCTGTTCCCACGCCGAATTAATCATCCCAAGTTTCATAAATACTATTCTCCTGTAATCTCTTTTAGTTCAACGGCCCGGTGCTCTTTGGCGCTTTGGTATGCCGCTTCGACCAGGGCCATGGTATTTAGATTATCGCGGCCATCAATGGCCGGTTTGTCACCCGTCTCAAGCGCAATGAGGAGTTGTGCCATGGTGCCGATGAACGCATCAGGAAACCAGCTTTCCTCCCATTTGGGCTCATGAAATTTCTCATCGCCCTTGGTGGCATAACGAATTGAGGATGGTGTGGTGTAGGGATCCTGACACCAGCCGATGTCGCCCATGGCCAAGCCGTCAAGGCCCTCAATGCGCCATTGGATGCCGATGTCGGCCGGGGCTCCTTCGCGGGCCGGGCCGGTCCACGTATCGTCAACGGCAATGCAGCGCAGGTCATTGGCGAATTCCAGTATGTAGCTGGCAATCCCGTCAGTATGCTCAAACTGGGTGCGCGGATCGGGGCGGGTGGTGCAATAGATGCGTTCAGGGTCCCCAAACCAATAGCGAAAAGTGTCCATGTGGTGGATGGACATGATGCGCAGCGTAACCCAGCCCTGGCGTTCCTGCCACGGCATCCAGTGAGGGATGCCACGCATGTCGATGGTAGCCAATACGGGCTCTCCAATGGTGCCGTTTTCAAGCAGCGTCTTGCCCGCGCGCACGGATTGGTCGTAGCGCATGTTCTGGTTCACTGCCAGGACGATGCCGGCAGCTTCGCACGCTTCAACAACCTCGACTGCTTCGGCATAGTTCGCGCCAAGCGGTTTCTGAGCCAGGATTCCCTTGGCTGTGCCCCGTGCACAAGCCCCCTTGATGACCTCAAGCTGGTTGTCCGGTGGCACGGCAATGTCGAGCACCTCAATGGATTCGTCATCCAGCAAGTGATCAATACTATCGTAAACCTTGCCAATATTATTCTGCTCTGCACACTTGGCGGCGTTTTCCCTGGTGCGAGAGGCGATCGTCACGGGATTGAAGCCAGCCTTGGCATAGGCTTTCAAATGACAGTCGCTAATGATGAACCCACTGCCGATGCAACCAATGCGCCAGTCTTTCCTCTCGGGCAGATCGGAATGGATATTGAGATTCATGCGTCGACCTGTTTACCGGAGCCGGTGGTGGCGTCCCGATTCGGATCCCAGAAGTCCGTGCCGTTACTGAATAATTTTTTGCCCATTTCCTTGATGGCGCCATCGGGCAGCTTTTCCAGTGGCTCATAAAAGGGATGGTGCGATTCCTTGAAGGGATTATTGTGCCTGGTGTTGTAGCAGCAGATGAGCGACCAGCGAGGGTGCTCGGAGGTGTTCTGGTCTGAACGGTGGAGAAGATTGCTATGAAAAAAGAGTGTGTCACCCGGGTCAAGTTCCACGTAAACAAGCTCCATCACCTTGGCGGCTTCCTCCACGCGTTCCGGGTCAGCGCCGGTTTGATCGCCAAAACGGCCATGCTCCACACGGCCCAGCTTGTGAGAGCCCTTGAGCACTTGCAGGCACCCGTTTTCTTTTGTATTGGGATCAACGGCTATAAAGGCCGACCCCATGTCGGGCCAAAGGCATCCATTTTGATACCAGTAACCATAATCCTGATGCCAACTCCATGCGCCGCCGGTGCGCGGTTGTTTGATGCTCATTTTGCTGTGATAATGATAGACCTCATCATCGAACAATTGCTCCATGGTATTAACAATGCGGCTAGAGCGGGCAATGGCTCCCCATAAATCCTCTCCGGTGGAGTTCCAGAGCACCAGTCGCTGTTGGCCGCCCTCGCCATCATCAAGGTCATAGGCTTTTTCCTCAAAGGCCGATTCGGTTTTGGCCGCTTCGCGGAGAATGTCGGCTTCCTCAGCATCAAAAAGACCGTGTATGATGAGATAACCATCTTTCTGAAAGGCAGCGAGTTGGCTATCGGAAAGTGCAGTCATAAGTAGAGGATTGGGGAGGAGATTGGAGAGGGTGCTGCCGGTTGTCAAAGAGAGATTCTGCGGGGGCTACGGTAGTGCCCAGGCGGGTGAGTTATTAAGACGGTGTAACATCTCACCGGCCTTGCGCACGAGCAACACACCTTCAT
>CAZTTU010000179.1:0-5091 GCA_964616045.1 uncultured Verrucomicrobiota bacterium
CGCTAATCCAATAAATGGGAGTAACAAAGAGCCAATACATGACACCCCACATCCCACTCATGCCATTGGCAAAAGTGCCGCGAGCAGTATTCACTGGATCTGCCGAACCAGTACCAGCCCCAAAGGCGGCGAAGGTTTGGAATAGCTTTCCAAATTTTCTGCCCCCCATGAAATAGTCCTCCTGGCCCTTGACCTGACGCATTGCCCAGAAGCCGATTGCGGCCATACCCGAGAAATAAATGGCCAGAACAAGATAATCGATAAAATCCATGATGCCGAAGCTTTCCCAGATAATACCGATTTATCAAGTTGGCCCAACAAAAAACCCGCCCGGCATAAAGTGGGGCGGGTTGAAATTCAAATAGAAAAACTGCTACTCGTCTGTTTTTTCTTTATCCTTAGGCTTGGCTTCCTCTTCAGTGGCTTCCTCTTCAGTGGCTTCCTCTTCAGTGGCTTCCTCTTCGCTTACAGGTTCTTCAGCAACAGTTTTCTCTGCTTCGCCTTTCTTCTTACCCTTGGCCGATTTGTCCTCCTCAACTGGTTTATCGCCATCGCTCACCCATTCAAGGATCGCCATCTCTGCGGCATCACCCTGACGTCTACCCAGCTTTATCACGCGGGTGTACCCACCATTTCGTTCGGCAAAACCTGGGGCAATATCTTCAAAAAGAATACGCACCACATCCTCATTCTCGCGCCACCGCTTGCGTTGTTCACGACCGGACACACCGTTTTTCTTCGGGAAAAACCGTTGAGGGCGGCGTTGTAATCGGGCGGCAACGAGCCGACGGTATTGTAGGCTAACCTCGTCAGACTGGCCCTTCTTGCTGAGGGTGACCATCTTGTCGGCCACGACTCGGGCGGCCTTGGCCTTAGCAAGGGTGGTCTCGATCCGGCGATGTTTAATCAGGCTACACACGAGATTGGAAAGCAACGCGGTGCGATGCTCGGTGGTGCGGCCCAACTTGGCTTTGCGATGACGGTGACGCATAATGCTAGTGCAATAATCTAGTCGAACAATGCCGCAGCTGGATTGATCGGGTTGGCTTCATCTTCGTCAAAAAGAAGACTAGGTGAACCGCCTGAGCTATTGGGTTGGCCAGCAAGCACAGATGGATCAAGTACGTCCTCGTCGAAGGTCATGCCGAGACCGAGACCCAGTTCCACGAGCTTGTCCTTAATTTCATTGAGCGATTTCTTCCCAAAATTCCGATACTTCAGCATGTCCGCCTCAGTTTTGGTCGCGAGCTGGCCAACGGAAGTGATGTTGGCATTGTTCAAGCAGTTGGCAGCACGCACGCTGAGCTCAATCTCATTCACACTCATGGCAAGCAGTCGCTTGAGTTCGGATTGCTGCTCAGTCTGGCTTTCCTTTTCCTCCTCAAACTCAATGGCATCCTTGTCGTAACCCACGAACACATCAAGATGATGCTGCAAAATCGCGCTGGATTGTGTAAGTGCATCGTCCGGAGTCATGCGACCATCGGTCCACACCTCAAGTACGAGACTGTCGTAGTCAGTCCGTTGACCCACACGAGCATCCTTCACGTCGTAGCGCACGCGCACGACAGGTGAAAACATGGAATCAACGGCAATCACGCCGATCGGCTGATCAGGTTTTTTGTTGTCATCACCAGTGCGAAAGCCACGACCCGTTTCCACCGTAAGTTCCATGAGGAACTTCTTCTTTTTATCCAATGTACAGATGCACTGGTCTGGATTCACCAGTTCCGTATTGTGATTGAGCTCAATATCACCCGCAGTCACAGCCCCTGATTTATTCACGGAAAGCAAGAGTACTTGTGGATCGCGAGTTTCATGTATTTTGAACTTTACTCGCTTGAGGTTGAGAATGATCTCAGCCATATCTTCGACTACACCTTCAATGGTGGCAAACTCGTGCTGCGCGCCATCCACCTTCAGCGAGGTAATAGCCGCACCTTCGAGTGAGGACAATAGGACACGACGCATGGAGTTGCCGATGGTGTGACCATAACCGATTTCAAACGGCTCCGCCACAAACTTGGCGAACGTATCCGTTGATGTTTCTTCTTCTTTTATTAGCCGTTTTGGCTTTTCGAATGCTCCTAATCGTATTGGCATGTTCGTTTACTTTGTTTGCAATTTTAACCTGACCGCCAACTCAATTCCCGCCGCGTTTGCGGTCCATATAATTGCAGATCCATCGCCCACTCGGGCCAGGGACTAGCGGGAATAAAATTCAACAATTGCCTGCTCGTTGGCAATCGGCTCAACATCTTCACGTATAGGCACCCGTTTAAGCGTACCCTTGTACGCGCCCTTATCCAGTTCCAGCCATTCCGGCACCGTACGACTGGTCGAATATTCGAGATTCTTATCGGCTAAATGGCGACTCTTCTCCACGGACTTGATTTCCACTGAATCATTTTCGTTGAGAGCAATAGACGGAGTACGGGCCCGCTTTCCGTTCACCAACACATGACCATGGGTCACCATTTGGCGGGCTTGGGCACGTGTATAACCGAAGCCGAGACTAAAAACCACACTGTCCAAGCGGGTTTCCAAAATTTGCAGCATGATCTCTCCAGTAACTCCTCGCCGACGATTAGCCTTTTCATAGACCCCACGGAACTGTTTCTCCATTAAGCCGTAGTAATAACGCATCTTCTGCTTCTCCGCGAGGGCCATCGCGTAATCAGTAGCCTTCCGCCGACGGCTTTGACCGTGTTGCCCCGGCGGATAGTCCTTGCGATCAAGATACTTCGACGAGCCAAATATCGGCGTGTGAAAACGACGACTAATGCGGAGACGAGGACCAGTATAGCGTGCCATGGTTCGTAAAAATTTCGAGGTTAAACGCGGCGCCTTTTCTTTGGACGACAGCCGTTGTGCGGCACTGGGGTTACATCCTTGATCGTGGTGATGTCCAAACCCACCGCCTGCAAACCACGGATGGCGGATTCACGACCGGAGCCGGGACCTTTAATGCGCACCTCCACTTCCTTGAGTCCGTGAGCCATGGCATCACGCGCAGCGCGTTGTGCCACCTGCGTGGCTGCATAGGAAGTACTTTTACGGGATCCTTTAAAGCCGGCCCGCCCAGCGCTGAACCAGCTAATAGGGTTACCCTGCATGTCGGTGATGGTCACAAGCGTATTGTTGAAAGTAGCCCGTATATGAACGATACCGTGGGTAACATTTTTTGACTTTTTGGCCTTGATGACCTTGACATCTCCCAAATCATCGGCAAGCAACTCAGCTGCGGTAGGTGCAGCGGATGATTTCTCTTCAACTTCTGGTTCTGCCTCAGAATCGCCCTTTTCTTCTGCCTCGGGTTGTTTATTGGAAGAGGCCTCCTCCTTGGATTCTTTCTTGGCAGGAGCTTCGGCTTTCGGCTTGGATTCTTCCTTGTCGGGAGCTTCGGCTTTCGGCTTGGATTCTTCCTTGGCGGGAGCTTCGGCTTTCGGCTTGGATTCTTCCTTGGCGGGAGCCTCGGTTTCCGCCGTGGACTCTTTCTTGGCGGGAGTTGCCCCGGCTTCAGGTTGCTCGGATGCAGGGTCTTGTTTTTCTTCAGACATGATCTAAAAAGCTAGTCTTTCTTGCTTTGCGCACCGACGGTCTTCTTGACTCCCTTGCGAGTTCGCGCGTTAGTTTGGGTACGTTGACCTCGCACCGGTAAGCCACGAGCATGGCGCATGCCACGATAGGTTTTGATGCTCTTTAACCGCTTGAGATCTTCTGTTATCTTCCGTCGTAAATCGCCCTCAACTAGAATGGTTCCATTTTCAGTACGCGTTTGCTCAGAACGCACAACGGTGGACTGAATGGCCTTGGCGATGGTGGCGAGATCATCCTCGCTCAAGGTGTGGGACCGAACTGCCGGATCGATTTTAGCGTTAGCCAACACCTCGACGGAGATGGTGGGACCGATACCATAAATGGACCGCAGCGCAACGTCTATGCGCTTGTTGGCGGGGATGTCTATTCCTAGAATGCGGGGCATAAGATTAACCTTGGCGCTGTTTGTGGCGCTTGTTTCTGCAGATGACACGGACGACGCCATTTCGACGGATTACCCGACAGTGCTCACACAACCTTTTCACTGAGGCGCGTACCTTCATTTTACTCGTTATTCGTTTATTTTCTTTCGTTTCACGACCTTTCCCTTGGAAAGGTCATACGTACTCACTTCGAGCACTACTGTCTCGCCCGGCTGTGCATCCTCGAGCAACCCGCTCGAGGCACGAGTGCTGTGGCCCATCAATCGATGACCATTCTCGAGTTCAACCCGCACCAACCGATGCGAGAGCACTTCAACTACTCGCCCTCCAACTCGGATGAGCTCGACCCCGGGCATGTCAAAATTTCAGGCTCTCCCTCAGTCACCGCAATGGTGTGTTCCCAATGCGCCGAGGGGCGACCGTCCCGTGCCACCACGGTCCAGCCATCGGGCAGGAACTTCACCTTTGCCTCACCAGCATTTACCATCGGCTCAATGGCCAAGGTCATGCCCGGTCGCAATTCCGGCGTATTGCCGCCACCCACGAAGTTGGGTATCTGCGGTTCCTCATGAACCGTCTCCCCAACCCCGTGGCCAACAAACTCTCGCACTACGCTGAACCCGTTAGCTTCCACTCGATTTTGCACTGCAGCCGAAATATCAGCCACCCGGTTTCCAGGTAACGCGTGGGAAATTCCATCATATAGAGCTTCCCGAGTCACTTCAATCAATTTCTGCGTCTCATCAGGACATTGCCCGACGTTCACCGTACGCGCATTATCGCCTATAAACCCATCCACGCGGACTCCCACGTCAAGGCTCACAATATCACCCTCAATGACCTTGCGCTTTCCCGCCAAGCCGTGGACCACTTCCTCATTCATAGAGATGCAGATGTTGCAGGGATACTTTCTCCCTGACACCTCGTATCCAAGGAACGCGCTCTGCGCCCCGTGATGCCGAATGCGTGCTGCCGCAAACTCGTCAATCTCGCGGGTTGTCACACCCACCTTCACCCAGTCAGCAGCTTCTTTCAGTACGTTGGCTGCCACTCTGCCAGCTTCCCTCATGACCGACAACTGTTCCTTATCCTTGATCGGGATCATTGG
>CAZTTU010000180.1:0-5038 GCA_964616045.1 uncultured Verrucomicrobiota bacterium
GATGTGTTTGAAGATGCCAAGCTGATGAGCTGGAAGGACGCCGAGAAAATTGTACTCAATTTTGGTGGTGTACCATTACAGGATGAGCACCTTAAGCCAGTTGATAACCGTGCCATCATCGTGCGCATGCTTCGCAACCTGATTGGGATCAGCAACAACAACGAAGCGCCGGAGGTGGTATTGCGCTACCTGAACACCCTAATTCTACTGCAGCCTGACTCCCCCCAGGAACACCTCAATCGTGCGCTGATGCACATGCGCCTGAAACAAAACAAAAAGGCCAAGGCCGACGTGCTTTGGCTCCTTGAAAAAGACTCCCCCCAGTTTGACAAAAAACGCTTGATGCAACTTTACCAGCGCCTGTAACCGCTTTATTTACCCCGGCACTTCCAAAATGGTGCGCCATCGGAAGACCTCGCCACATTCATTGGGTGGCATCACTAAGGATTTTACAATTAGGCAACGCCTCCTGAAGCTTGGCAACCTCGCGTTTGCTGAGGTTAGGGTTATAGTTAAGATCAAGGACCTTTAACTCCACAAATCCTTTCAATGGCGACAGATCAGTGATCTGGTTTCCATGGAGACCAAGGGCGGTCAGGTTTATTAAGCCCGCCAAGGGCGACAGGTCGGTGATCCCGGCGCCACCCAGGCCAAGCCGCGTCACCTTCTCCATATCTGTCTTGGTGAGTTCTCCATTTGGCTTTTTGAGCTCCTTTCGGATCGCTGCCTCTATCGGATCCTTGAGCGGCTCTGGCGCTTTCACTTTCATCTTTGAAGTGGCATTGGACTCTAAAGGTGCCTGCAAAGCCTCTGTTTCCTTCTCACATCCAAAAAGGCATAAGCAATAAATCAATACAACTATGAATTTGGTTTTCATTTGCCCATTAATCGAGGTGCCTTGCAGAGGCTGGACTCGCAGTCCATTTCCCAGGACATTACTTCCGCGCCTCAGGTATGATTATTAACTCCACCTTTTTGTCTTTTCGTTTCACCACCACCTTAGCCGGCTTGCCAATCTTGATGGCGTTCAGGGCAGCGGTGTAGTCATAGATATTCTTGATGTCTTTCCCACCGAATTCTATCACGACATCCCCGCCCTTAATTCCTGCCTTGGCTGCCGGGCCTCCAGCCGCCACGTCGCTGATAAGTAAACCTTTAACCTCCGATCCATAATCAGGAATGACACCGGTGTAAGCACGCATTTCACTGCGTGATCCCCCACCCTTATTGCCTCGTTCCACCTTGATGTAATCGGGCCGTTTCATTTCCCCGGCTAAATCCATTAGCAAGTGCCCAGCGAACTGCCCCAACCTCTCCATGCCCTCATAATTGAGCGTATCCGGATCGTCAGTCGGCTTATGATAATCCTTGTGAAGTCCGGTAAAGAGGCAGATAGAAGGCACACCCTTGGGGTAAATGGAGGTGATATCGGTTGGCTGGTAAGGATCGTCCTGAAGTTTGAGACTGAATCCTCCTACAACATTGCGCTTCTCGATCAATTTCCTCCAAACGCTTGAGGTGCCCATGCCCTGAATAATGAGCTTGTTATCCTTCATCCGCCCGACCATGTCCAAATTGATATAGGAAGTAACCTGCTTAAAGGGAATCAACGGGTTCTTCGCATATTGTGCCGAGCCAAGCAGCCCTAATTCCTCACCCGTCCACCAGCAAAAGATGATGCCGCGCTTGAATTTTCCTGGAAATTTCCTGCGCTGTTCGGCCAGCCACGCGGCTAGTTCCAGTAAGGTTACTGTGCCCGAACCATTGTCATCGGCACCATTGTGAATTCGACCAGGATTGCCACCCTTGGGGTTGATTAAACCATCATTGTACCCAAGATGATCATAATGCGCGCCGATCATTACATACTCAATATTGTCCCCTTTCACCCCCGGAGGGAGGATGGCGATAATATTATGGTCAGGTCGTGTTACTTTTTTAACTGCAGCAGTAACCCTTATTTTGACTCCAGGCAAAACGAATCCCGCCGGTGTGTGTGGGTTTTCCTTGTCGAGGTCATCCTGAACCTTTTTGAGATTGCCCTTGCCGGCAACCTTCAACAACGCATTGGCAAGCTTATGGCTGCCTGACACTGCAACAACACCCGTGCTGGTAGCGCCCCGGACGTAATTCAAGGGTATGAGTTTGTTGGATTTTTCTGAATTAGGCCCTGAGACAATTATTATACCTTTTGCCCCGTGTGACCGCGCTACTGTAGCCTTACGCACCAATGCAGCACTGCGCATGAGTTGCTGGCGACGCTTGTCCTCCACCTTTTCCGGCACATAACGTAGCACAAGCACCATCTTTCCCGTGGCGTTAAGGTCTGCATAGGAGTTGTACCCCACGCCGGGTTTACCAGCCACCGACAGACCATACCCCCCAAAAACGACTTCAGATTCCAGGGTATTATTTGCCGTAAATGAGGTCGGGCTAAAGTCCTTGCCAATTGTATATTTGGTTTCCCTGCCATCCTTGCCAATGAGCACCAATTCATTTTTTTCCTTCTGCACCTCTACGCCGAATTTTATGGACACTGGATGCGTATAAGTGCCCTCCCTGTCAGCCGGCTTCAACCCGAGGGATTTGATGTGGTTGATGATGTAATTTCGTGCCTTTTCGATTCCATTGGAGGCAGTGTCACGTCCCTCAAATTCATCAGAAGCAATAATATCAATCTGCCCGCGAATATCCGCCTCTAGAATAGCTGGGGAAAGAACCTTGGCAGCAGTCAGTTTCATCTGCGCCTCAGGCAGCTTTAATTTCCTGATGACGCTCTTTTTGGATTTCTTTAGTGCCACCAAAGCTGCGGCATGATTCCACTGGCTCATGAATAGCTGCGATTTCTCATTCTCGGTTCGCGTGGAAGTCCACAAAAGCATCTTGCCGTCGGGGGAGAAGACCGGCAGTCCATCAAACCCATCGCTATGCGTCACCCGCACCGGCTCGTGTGCGCCGCCCACATCGACCATATACACTTCGAAATTGGAGAAGCCGAGCTTATTGGAGGCAAATGCAACATACTCTCCACTGGGGTGATAATAGGGTGCCCACGACATTGCACCAAAGTCGGTCAGGCGCCTCAAGTCCGTGCCGTCTATCTTCATCGTGAATACATCGGCTGTATCGCCTTTTTCGGAAAAATGCCGCCAAATGATCCGCTTGCCGTCCGGTGAGAAAAAAGGCCCCCCGTCGTAGCCCGGCAGATGGGTCATCCGCTTCTGATAGGAGCCGTCGGCGTTCATGATGTAGATTTCACCGAAATACGACGGATCATATTTTAACCGTTCCTTCTCCTTGTCGGTAAGCTTCGCTTCGCCATAAGCGTTGCGGATGGAACAGAAGACAATCTTCTTGCCATCCGGTGAATAGGCGCCTTCGGCATCATAGCCGTGCGCATTGGTCAGGCGCTTTGCGCCCGAGCCATCGCGCTTTGCGGAGAAAATGTCCATTTGCTCATCGTAATCCCACGAGTAACGCCGAACCTTTCCTGAGGCTCGAAAATTCAGCTCGGCCTTCTGCTTCGACCTGGCCCCCTTGTCCTGATGGGTGCTGGCGAAAAGCACCTCATCGGTGCCGGGCCGAAAAAATGAGCACGTCGTTTTGCCCATGCCCGGCGACACGCGGTTCACATCGCCCGTCTCCAGGCTCATGATGTAAATTTGATAGAAGGGATTGCCTAGATCACGTTCGCTTTGAAATATGATATGCCGACCATCCCCCGAGAAATACCCTTCACCGCTCCTTTTGCCATCTAAAGTCAACTGCCTTACACGGGACAGGAATTGAGCCTCACCTGTAGGCTTATCGGCGGCGACTGCTGAACAACAGGCATATGCACACAATAAGCTATAAATAACATTTCTCTTCTTCATCGTAAAAAACTGCTTGGATCTATTTCTTTATTTTTTTAATGGAGCCAAACATATGCCCTGCGGCTTGGCCGTGTTTCCATGTGCCCGCATATTTATTCCCATCAACCACCACATGCGCACTGAAGGTACCAAGCCCGGGTATAGTCATATTGTCCAGTGAGATGACTGGTGTATTTCCAGCCCACTTGATCGGAATCGGCATTGGCAGGGTGAGGTCGATCTTTCCGTATTTCATGCGTGCAGTAAAAAGCCACAGATCACCTCCATCAATTTTCTTTACCTTGAGTATTGTATACTCCTCTTTCGATGTAACGCCACTTCCATCGACAGTAAATTCCCCAAGAAGTTTCACCCCAGACATATCCCTCGTAAATTTTGCATAACGAACTTTGTTATCATCAGCCCTAGCTAGGATTGGGTCACCCACAAGAAATCCAATAGCAAGGAAGACACAGTGCAACGGCTTCATGTGTGAATAATACAGAAACACACCCATCTTGGCAATGTTCAGCGCATTGATTGGACTTGGAAAATTGCGCACCAAGGTTAATCATGGCGCATGATCGCTAACCACACGGGAAACCTTTCGAAATTACTCGCGACTCTCTCGCTGCTTGCCTTGACCGCGCGCGCCGATTGGCCCGCTTTTCGCCATGACACCGAGCGCACCGGTTACACGACCGAAGCCCTGCCGGCCAAATTGTCGCTGCAATGGGTGCATCACGCGGCAAAACCCCAACCAGCCTGGCCGCGTTCAAGCCGCATGATGTTTGATTTCGCCCCTCAACCCATCGCGGTTGGTGACATGATTTGGTTTGGTAGCAGCGTGGATGGAGCTGTGCATGCCCTGGAGGCCAAATCCGGCAAGCGTAAGTGGATTTTTTACACACAATCACCCATCCGTTTTGCGCCGGTTTACTGGGAGGGCAACCTGTTTGTAGGTAGTGACGATGGCTACCTCTATTGCCTTGAGGCAGCCAGCGGCAAGTTGTGTTGGAAACTCCGAGCCGGGCCGAGTGAGGAAATGGTGCTGGGCAATGGCCGGCTGGTCTCGCGGTGGGCGGTGCGCGGTGGAGCCGCCATTCACAATGGCATCCTGTATTTCGCTGCGGGCATCTGGCCTTCTGAGGGAGTTTACGTCTATGCGGTGAACCCAAAGTCAG
>CAZTTU010000181.1:0-4906 GCA_964616045.1 uncultured Verrucomicrobiota bacterium
AGGCCTTGAGCGCGGCATTGATGGTGGTGATGGAAGTGACATTGACGGCCGGATACGCGTAGTCGCCCGCTTGGGCGGCATCGAGCATCGCGCCGTACTGTTTGGGTGAAGCGATTGGCATGTTTTAATTGGTTTCTTCCCGGTCGATTGGTGGTGGGAAGGGCAGTGGAAACTAGGGGTTTACCGCAAAAATGCAACTCAAAATCTAAAAGGCTTTGAGTACAATTGCAGGCAGTGTGACAATTTGGCCGGTTTATTTATTCGGTCCAAAATATTTACTATGGCCTTTAGCGTTGTCCCGCAAGGAGCAGGCACGCATAATTCGCACCCAAGAGATCTAATGGAAAAGTTGACAAAGGGAAGAGGTGTTTTTTGGAGTTTTTTATCCATTAGTATCCTATGTTTCGGGCTTTTTACGGTGTATGGGCAGGTGGGATCCAATAGCACCCAGTCGACGGCTTCGGATCTTAACAAAACCAATACATCGCCTCCTGCAGCAGAGTCGGATTCGCCTGGCGGGGTTTTAGAGGTCATAAAAAAAATCCTTAACTACCCGCTTATCAAAATGGGGAAAGGCAACTTGACACTTCAGAGTCTTCTAATACTTGGCCTATTATTTATTTTGGTGATCGTTGCCGAAAAGATTGTCCGCGAGCGCATTATCATGCGCATTTTTGAAAAGACCGATTTGCCTGAGTCGCTGGAGTACGGCATTGCACGAATTCTCGGCTATATATTTTTGCTTATTGGTTTTTACATGGCCTTTCAAATCGTGGGGATTGACCTCAGTTCGCTGACCATCATCGCCGGTGGGATAAGTGTAGGCGTGGGTTTCGGCCTTCAGAATATAATCAATAATTTTGTGAGCGGCATTATTATCTTTGCCGAGCAGCCCATTGCCATTGGTGATCGCGTTGAAGTTAGTGGTATTGCGGGCCGCGTAAAGAAAATCAGCCTGCGTAGTACCATGGTGGTGACAAATGACAACATTACAATGATCGTGCCCAACGCTGATTTCATATCCCAGACGGTTACCAACTGGAGCTATAGCGATCCCAAAGTGCGCATTCGGATTCCCGTGGGTGTGGCTTATGGCACGGATCTTGAGGTTTTGAAAAAAATTTTACTGGAGGTGGGAAAGGACAATCCGAAAACGCTCGAAGCTCCCCCTCCCAAAGTCATATTTAGGGCTTTTGGAGATAATTCGCTGAACTTCGAGCTGGCGGTGTGGACAGCGGAAATGTCTACTCGCCCTAGTAGTTACATAAGCGAAATCAATTTTGCGATAGAGGAGAAACTGCGTGAGAACAACATAGAAATTCCCTTTCCTCAGCGCGATTTGCACATACGTTCCGGTGGAGTGGAAATAAAAAACCCGGAGGAGAAATAGTCATCCTCCGAGTAAATGGTTGAAAGGCGCGCTCTTAGGCGTCTGCGCGCTTGGGTCGCTTCTTCTTCTCCGGTTGCGGTTGGTTGCGCGGTGGGAATTCAAACTTAAATTCACGCTTGAATCCATTGCCATTGAGGCCGCGCAAGCGGATGCCTCCGTTGCCTTTACCCATACCTTCGAGTTGCTCGAGCTTCTTGATTAAATCTCGATCCAGTCCGTCACGCTGTTTGTCAGTATCCACCGGGCCATCAAAGAGCTCGACACCATTAGCATCCTTAGCCTTGAAACGCTTTTTGCCGTTGTTAACCGTGAGCGTATAGCTGCCGCTATTGTCGCTAATGGTCATGCTACTACTGGCTTGGGCGTTGAACCCGAAACGATTGCCGGGCTTGTTGTTGCCTTGATTGCCATTGGGAAGGTTGAAATCAAAGTCGAACTTAAATGGCGGGTTATTCCCTGGTCTTGGATTACCAAGGCCTTGGCCAAACAAATCCTGCCAATCCTCGGGATTCATATCCTGTAATTGTCCGAGTTGTTTTTGCAATTCCTCCAGTTGTTTTTTGAAATCCCCCTGGTTCTGGGGGTTCAGGTTAAATTGCCGCAACATGCCTAAGCCTCCCGGAAAGGGGAAACGTTGCCACTGGCCATTCTGTAAACGCAATGGCTGCGCGCGTGCGCCACCCTGCGCAACCATGGCCCCCTTGGCGAGCTTGGCCTTGGTGGTTTGTTTTTTGCCCTTGCGATAATAGGTGATGGTTGTTTCGTCGCCTACTTTTCTGGATTCAATCAGTGTCTGTAATTGCTGGGCATTGATGATCAACTGATCATCGAGCTTGGTGATAATGTCATTGGCCTTAAGTCCGGCTTTTTCAGCAGGGCTGTCTTTGGCCACATACGAAACCGCTACGCCAGTGCCTTTGGGTAAATCCAACTGCGCTCGGGTCAAGGGTGGTATTTGGTCCATTGCCACTCCCAGATAAGGACCGGTGGCTTTCTTGGGGGTTTCCTTGTCATTGTTCTTGTCCGCTGCCACGACAGTCAGGGCGATGGCTGCGGTGAATATTGGAATGAGTATTTTTTTCATTTTATTTTTCAATTTAGGTTAAAGTCAGTGTACGTCGACGGGAATAAGCAGGTGTTCTTCACGTGGCACGGTGTACTGGACGCGGGTTGGCCCGTCAGGGTCTTCCCACGTGAATGAATCGACCGTCTGCAAGCGTATTCTTCGGAATGGCTGATTGTCCGTTAGATGGATGACGCCTTCATTGTGAGTGACCATGTTATTGTGGCGTACAGGGAAGAGCTCAATGGGTTCATCTTCTGATGGCTTTGCAGGCGTGGTGGCTGACATGGGTGTTTGAGGTGTAGGGGCAGGATCAGTCTGACTGGGGTTCAGGATCAGTGTCAGGGCTACTGCTGCAATGGCGGTGCCGGGTATAAGCCAAAACTGCCAGTTCCAAGCCGACCGGGTTACTGTCGTATTGCAGCCTGGTTCGTTTGCCGCTAACTCAATGCGCTCGATCAAGGAGGTGTCCATCTTGGCCGGGGCAATTTTGCGCAGGTTGCTTTCCAATGCGGGATCAAATTCAGGTTCCTGATTCATGATTTTTTAAGGTTGGCATCTCGTTTTAGGATTTCCAGTCCGTAGCGATAGCGGGAGGCGGCCGTATTGAGCGGGATATCAAGGGCTTCAGCTATCTGGGTGAAGGTGAGCCCGCTCCAGATTTTCAACATCACCACTTCCCGGAATTTTTCAGGTATTTTTTTTATGGCCTGGTCAATCAGTTGGGCGGTTTCCTTTTGCTCTAGCGTATCGTTAAACCAGCAGGTGCCGGATTCTTCAGCCGCTACTTCCTCACGGGCCATGCGCCGGTTGGTTTTGCGGGCCAGATCAATTGCTCGTCGCCGGATTGTGGCATACACCAAGGGTAGGTCCGGCGGGTTGCCTTCATTCTTGCCGGCTGACTCAACGACGGCCTCTTGTAATAAATCCTCCGCATCAGCTTCACAGCGGGTTTGTGTACGTGCAAAGAGCAGCAAGCTCGGGCCATGTTTGCCCAGCCAGCCAGTCCAGTTTGACGAATCAACACTCACAAATCTGATTCCCCACTATCGTCGGTTGCGCTGCAATTGCATCCCCTTGTACTTCTCCTTCTGTTCGTCGGTCAGAATCTCTTCCATTCGCTTCTGATATGTTTCGTCCAGTTCTTTCATCATCTTGGAATACTCAAGCTGTTCCTCGCTTTGTTTTTGCCGAATCGCAGCAATTGCTTTCTGCTGTTCTTCGTTTAAATCAAGATTCTTGAAAGGGTCACGTCTGTTAAAATCGCCCAGTCGCTGTCGGGCAAATGGATCAAATGCTTTCCCTCGATTTCCACGCATTTCTTCAATACGTGGTCTAAGATCATCCTGTGCTCTATCAGCTCGTCCCTGATTCCTTCGCATTTCCCCCCAGCGTCCACGGAAGCCAGCCGGGCGATTACCCACACGCTGCTTGTCCATTTGTTCAAGTTTCTTGAGCAAATTGCCATCCGGTGCCGAGAAACTTGCCAGCTCAAAAGTGGTTTTGGCTTTTGCGACCTCGGTATTGGCTGCGGTCAGCTCCTTGTCAGCAAGAGTCTTGTCGGCCTGCGCCTTGGTCAGCGCCTTCGCAGCAGCGTCGGCCTTGGCTTGTGCTTGTTCTTTTGTCTCGGCAGTTGCCGCGGTCAGCGCCTTATCAGTAAGAGCCTTGTCGGCCTGCGCCTGGGTTAGTGCCGTTGCAGCAGCGGTGGCCTTTGTTTGCGCGGGCTTTTGTTTCGCGTTGACGAGGACTTCATACACCTTCTTGGTGTCCAACGCCTCACGCTGCTTCCCGGTATCCACTGGTCCGTCAAATAGCAAATCCCCACCACCTTCGGCTTTGAATCGTTTTTCACCGTTCCTAACCGTGAGCGTGTAACGGCCACCTTTACCATCAACGCTGATCGAAGTGCTGTTTTGAAATGCACCGCCTCCTCCAGCTCGTGCTCCAGCGCCCCCGGCTCGACCCTGGTTCTTCCGCATTTCTTCTCTGCGCGCTTCGTCTTTCTTTTTTCTTTCTTCCATGCGCTCCCTGGCGTCCTCACGAGCTTTATCGGCACGGGCCCTTGTGTCCCCAATTGCCCCGCCAGCTTGTCGGTTCCGAAATTGCCCTCTTCGTTGGTCGGCTTTTAATTGTTTTTCGTATTCCTTAAGTATCCTATCAGCGATTTCTTTTGAGATTAATCCTGACTTGAGGGCGGCTCCGATCTCCTTTTCCTGTGCGGCATATTTCTCCGTTAACGGACCTTTTGCCTCCTTTTTGTCATCGGCCTGTGCGACGAGTAGGCTGCCGATCAGTAGCAATGCTGTGGCAACGGTTCCCATTACGTGGGTTTTCATTGCCGCCAGTTTATACAGGTTTTGTTGCTTCATACAATTCTATAGCTATAGCGATGACGGAGAAAGTTTTTGTCTAAAAAATTGATCAAATTAGTCGGCTTAGCCCATAATCATTCA
>CAZTTU010000182.1:0-4881 GCA_964616045.1 uncultured Verrucomicrobiota bacterium
TTCCAGAATTTGGCCGAAGGCGCGCGATTGGCTTCGCGAAAACTCTGGTAACCCCTCATTCTTTCCCCAAGCTATGGAACACATCACCCGCCGTCAATTTCTTGGAGCCGCCGCCGCATTGGCCGCTGCTCCCACGCTGGCTGCCCGGCCGAAATTCCGCCTCAACTATATTCTCTCCTCCTCCATGTACGGCACACTCCCCTTGAATACCATCCTGCCCGAGGTTTCCAAAACGGGGGCAGGCACCATCGATATCTGGCCGCGCGTGCACGGCAACCAACGCGAGCAGATCGAGGAAATGGGCTACGAAAAATTTGCCGCACTACTGAAGCAACATCAAACAAGGCTTGGCTGCATCACCCGCTATGACCTTGGCCCCTTTGGATTGCAGAAGGAAATGAAAGTCGCGCAAATTTTTGGCGCCAAGGTGCTGGTATGCGGCGGACGCGGGCGCAAAGGGCTCAAGGGGGTTGAACTCAAGGCCGAGGTAAAGAAATTTGCCGAGCTGCTTAAGCCGCATATTGCGGCGGCTGAGAAGGCGAATGTCACCATTGCCATTGAAAACCATGGCAATAGCCTCATGGATTCTCCTGACTCCATGAAGTGGCTGACTGAATTTTCCTCCAGCAAGCATCTGGGCATTGCGTTAGCCCCCTATCACCTGGAAAGCCTCAGGGTAGATGCCGATGGCCATGCCAAGCTCATCAAGGCACTAGGCAACCGTATCGCCATGTTTTACGCTTGGCAACACGGCATGGGTTGCTCCAAGAAACTACCCAAGGAGCAGGAACTGCTGCAAATGCCTGGCCGCGGAAAGCTCGACTTTGTGCCCATCGTGCGTTCGCTCAAGCAAATCAACTATTCCGGCTTCACCAGCATTTTCATGCACCCGGTCCCCCGCGGCATTCCGATCCTGAAAGATGCCACCGCGTGTACTGCTGAGATCAACCTCGCGCGAACGTACTTGGAAAAGTGTCTCGCAGAAGCTTAACTCTCACATACATGAACGATACCAATAAACCCAAGATTCTCATCATCATTGGTGATGCCACTGAGACAATGGACACGATGTGCCCCTCCTACTTTCGCCTGATCGATAGCAACCTCATCAATGGCCGCTCCTTTTGGGATCACGCCAACTACATGGGCCCGTGGATGAAGCTGCTTAATAAGGCCCGCTATGCCCAATTGTAATGCGCACTGCCGTGCTCATCGTTTGTCTGCTTCCGCTCCTCGCGGTAGCGCAACCAGTGGTTCCCGGTTTCGACCGTTTTCCCCATCAAACACCAACTGAACAAGTAGCCGCTGGTGAGGTGCTCATCAACGAGCTAAACTGCATCGGCTGCCACGCTGCGGACAAATCGCAGAGTCACCGTTTTGAAACGCGCCCAGCTCCGGTGCTCTTCACTACTCACAACTCTGCTTCAGCCAGTTGGCTGAGACATTGGCTGAATGATCCGCATGGTTTCAAGCCCGGCAATCTAATGCCCGACTTACTGCACGGTCTTACCGGGAAGGACAAGGCACACGCAGTCGATGCCCTGCGCCATTATCTGGTGTCCCTTGCTCCGCCACTGGGCAACACGGAGGTGAAAATCGGCCGGGCCAGTGCAGGCAAAAAACTTTATGAAACCATCGGCTGCGCCCGATGCCATGCGCCCGATGCCAGGGACAACGGCAGGGATTTTCCTCTAGGAGAGCTGCAGCAGAAGTACACACAAGAGCAACTCATCCAGTTTCTACTCAACCCACTGCACAGTCGCCCCGCGGGTCGGATGCCTCGTGTGCCAATGACTCAGAAAGAGGCCTCGCATCTCGCCGTCTTCCTTCGTGACCGCATCCCATCACGTAAAGACTTTGCTCTGGCTAATGGCCCAGCCGCTCTGAAGCTGCGGGAAGAAGGTAAAGCCCTATTCCTAAAAATGAGATGCGCCAATTGTCATTCCACGCGTGGTTCGAACATACTGCCAAATTTAGCCAAGCCACTGGCCAAGCTTGATACCACACAAGGCTGCCTTTCTGCCAAGCCGTCAAAGGGGACACCCCGCTTTTATCTGAAAACTGAACAGATAAAAGCCATCACCGCCGCGCTTAGGGCCAAGCCAGTCGTGTTAACAGCCCAGGAACAAACGCACCGCCGCATGCGCCAACTTAACTGCACCGCATGCCACGTGCGCGATGGCTTGGGCAAACCCGATCCGGCACGTGACAAGTTCTTTGCCACCACCGGCAATGACCTTGGGGATGAGGGGCGTTTGCCACCTCTACTCACCGGCGTGGGGGCCAAGCTGACAGACGCAGCCCTGCACAAGGTGCTGCGTGGCGAGGAAGCCGTGCGCCCCTACATGACCACGCGCATGCCTGATTTTGGCGAGACCCACGCCAAGTTTCTCAACAGGCACTTTGCAGCCGCCGACGTTCGCGCCAACGTGAAACCCACGCCGCGGGATGGGGAGGAAAATCAGGTGGGTCGCAACAAGTACGGGCGTGAATTGATGGGGGTCAAGGGGCTCAACTGCATCAGCTGCCATCAACTGGGTGGGAGTAAATCACTAGGCATTCAGGCGATGGATCTGGCCCACTCGCCTGGGCGGCTGCGCCCGGAGTGGTTTCGCGATTATCTAATTAGCCCGGCCAGTTTCCGTCCCGGCACCCGGATGCCCTCCTTCTGGCCTCAGGGCAAGGCGGTCAGCAAGATTTCCGGACGAAATACATCAAGGCAAATTGATAGCATATGGGTGTACCTAAACGAGCTCGAACAAACCCGCCTGCCTGAAGGACTGGAAAAGAAAGGCAGTTTTGTACTGAAACCCGGCAAACGGCCGATCGTGTTCCGCACTTTCATGGAGGGCGCGGGCACGCACGCCATTGCCATTGGCTTTCCCGAAGGAATCCACGCGGCCTTTAATTCTGAGCAGGTGGGATGGTCCCTTCTTTGGCGTGGAGAATTTCTTAATGCGGAAAGCACCTGGGATGATCGATTCACTCCACTGGCCCCACCATTGGGAGAGAGTGTGGTGACACTACAAACAGGCCCAGCAGTTGCTCTCCTAAAAAATCCGGAACAATCGTGGCCCACGGACGGCCTGAAAATGCGAGGCTATCGCTTGTCCAAGGATGGCATACCAACCCTTCTCTATTCGCAGGGCACTACAAAAATCACAGATACCCTCACGCCCAGAGGCAAAGGTCTGCGGCGGCAGATGGAGTTTACCGGCGCCAAGGACAACCTGTGGGTCCGGCTGGCAACGGCCAAAGTTTTTCTCTCTGACAAACCCGGGGTGTGGAGCACCAATACCAAGCTTTCCATCACCGCCCCCAATTCACAGATACGGAGGATTGAGGAAATGTCCGAACTAATTGTGCCGGTAAAATTTGATTCCTCCGGAAAAGCAACCATGGAAATAGAATGGCACTGGCAATGAAGAAACTAGTCATAATCACGCTGCTAGCTGTCGCAGGGGCAACTGCCGCTGAGAATGACTACTACAAGCTCATCTCTGTCCCCTTCCCAAAGGACCTCAAACTTGAAATTAGCGGCATGGCCACCTTGCCCGAGGACCGCATGGCCTTGGCCATTCGCAAAGGTGAGATCTGGATTGCCAAAGGTTTATCGGGAGGCGAACCGGTGTACACAAAATTTGCCAGTGGCCTACATGAACCCTTGGGATTGACCTATCATAAGGGCAACCTCTACACCGTACAACGCACTGAACTGACGCGCCTTCGCGATACCGATAACGACGGACGCGCCGATGAATACCTTACCCACGCAAAGGGCTGGGGTGTCACCGGCAATTACCACGAGTACGCCTACGGCCCGGCCATCGATCACGCGGGTAACATGTGGGTGGCACTCAACTGCTCCATAGGCAAGGGATCAAACCCCAACAACCAATGGCGCGGCTGGAGCCTCCGTGTGAAGCCTGATGGATCGTGGACGCCCATGTCCGGCGGCTTCCGTTCGCCTTCAGGCATTGGCACTAATCTCGCCGGCGACGTGTTTGCCACCGATCAACAGGGCAACTGGTTTCCGACCTGCCCGCTGATTCACCTAAAGCGTGGCGCGTTTCATGGCCATGCCGATTCGCTCCCATTTACCCAATCGCCTGGAGCCAGCTTCAAGGTGGATGGTGACCTGCCCAAAAACCTGACTGTCACCCAAGCTGCGAAACACATCGACGCTTATCAACTGCCCGCAGTGTGGTTCCCCTACCGCAAGATGGGCATGAGCACCACCGACATACTGGCCGACAGCACCCAAGGCAAGTTTGGCCCATTTGCAGGCCAGCTTTTTTGCGGCGAGTTCACGATGTCATTTGTGTCGCGGGTGTTTCTCGAAAAAGTGGAGGGCGAATATCAGGGTGCATGTTTCCGGTTCCGTGACGGGCTTGACTGCGCGGCGTTGCGCCTGCAGTGGGGCGTGGATGGCTCGATGTATATCGGCCAAAGCAACCGTGGCTGGAATTCGCTGGGCACCAAGAGCTACGGCCTGCAGCGTCTGCAATGGGCCGGCAAAGTGCCCTTTGAAATCAAGACGATGTCTGCACGTCCAAATGGATTTGTGCTGACTTTTACCCGACCGGCTGACCCCAAGACTGCCACCAACCCCAAGAGCTACGTGCTGAGTAGCTTCACCTACCCGTATCACTCAAAATATGGTGGCGAAGAAACTGACGTAAAAGCCCTTACCGTGAAATCGGCCACCCTTGATGCCGCCAAAAAAATGGTTCACCTGAAAATCGATGGCCTGCGCACTGGCTACGTCCACGAACTACACGCCGATGGTATAAGGGATCTCAAAGGCCAACCGCTACTTCATAAGGCAGCGTACTATACGCTCAATCGAATTCCGAAGTGAACTAAGGCTGCGATTGTTGT
>CAZTTU010000183.1:0-4876 GCA_964616045.1 uncultured Verrucomicrobiota bacterium
CAATCACGCCAAGATCATGCGTGATCAGGATCACCGACATATCCAGATCACGCTGAAGATCATTGATGAGCTGCAGGATCTGCGCCTGAATAGTGACGTCCAACGCCGTGGTCGGTTCATCGGCAATCACCAATTCCGGCCCACACGCAAGCGCAATGGCAATCACCACCCGCTGCCGCATGCCGCCGGAAAGCTGGTGCGCATATTCCGTCACACGAATCTCCGGCGAGGGTATTCCGACCTTGCCAAGAATCTCGATGGACTGATCCCATGCCTCCTGTTTTGAAATTTCCTTATGCTGCAGCAGCACCTCGCTGATCTGCTTACCAATACGATGCACCGGGTTAAGCGCCGTCATTGGCTCCTGAAAAATCATGCTGATGCGATTGCCGCGAATGGAACGCATTTCCAATGGATCAATGGTCGCGAGATCATGTCCGTCGAATTCAATCGAGCCGCCCAGAATCTTCCCCATCGGCTGCGGCAAAAGACGCATAATGGACATGGCTGTGACGCTTTTTCCGCAGCCACTTTCCCCTACAATCCCAAGCGTCTTCCCCTTATTTACCTCGAAGGTGACACCGTCAACAGCGGTCAACTGTCCGCCATCCGTATCGAAGGCGGCAACCAGGTCACGAACCCGCAGGAGAATTTCAGGACCGGCGGCATCCACGGGTTATTTTGAGCGGAACTTTTCGAACACAAGAATTTGTGGGTCAAATGCCGCGCTATTCTTTCTCGCGGCCAGCGTCTCTTTTTTCATGTCCTCGTCGATCCAGTGGACATTGTATTCCTCAGGGTCACGGCTAAGACGTACATTAAAGTCCCTGGGATAGCGCACCCAGCGCCAGTGACCCAGGCGATACCAGGGTTTGGTCCATCCGGGGATGTAGGCCGCGTGCGCATGCAGTTTCCCAATAATCTCGTGGGCAAGGCGGGTGATTTCCTCGAGGTTTTCGCTCTCGCGGTATTGCTTTATGAGCGCGTCTAATTCCTTATCGGCAGTGACAGTGCTGTTGTTGGTATTGGGTTTTAGGTTCAAACCATCCCTCAATGAACCATCCTCTGTGAACTTGGTGTCGCCTTCCTCCTTGTACGCGTTGTCCGAGTGGTACGGCTCCCAGAATCGGGGATACATTTCAGGCGAAACGTTCAATGCAGACAGGGAAATGTCATGTTTCTTCTCTGCAGCTTTTTTCCAGGCAAGCGTTTGTTCAAGGATCTCAATATTGATTTCCACGCCGGCCTTTTTGGCCTCGTTCTTGAGGACGGTGGGCACGTCCTTGAGGCGCTTGTAGCCGGTGGTAAGAGTAAAGGACAGCCGATTGCCATCGGCATTCTTGAGGATGCCATCGGTCCCGCGCTCCTTAAATCCGGCCTTGGCAAAGTGCTCCTGGGCCTTTTCCACGGAGAACTCCCGAGCCATAAGCGTTGGATGGCTGCGCGGGCCATAGCCATCGGCTACAGTCTTCATGCGCTCAAACTCACCCTTGAAGACCTCGTCGATAACCTGCTGGATATTCATTGCATGCTGCAGGCCAATCCGGATGTCCGGATTGTTTAATAGTGGACGAGAGGCGTTTAGCCGCAAGGCCCAGGTGGGCCGGGGCACGTCATTATAGAAAGTAACTTTACGTATGTAGCCTTTCTGGACCAGTTCGTCATCATTAGGCAATTTCTTATACCATTGCTCTGCAAGCGACAGCCCATGCCAGTCAACATCGCCTTTGCGAAATGCCTCAAAGGCAACGGTAGGTTCTCGGTATACAGTCAGTCGGGTTTTTTCAGGATTAAACCGGTTCTTGAAAAACTTTTTATCATTGGCCCACCAGTCCTTCACTCGCGTGAGTGTCACCGACTTGCCCTTCTTTACATTGTCCTCAAGCACCTCATAGGCACCCGTGGTGGGCTCAAAGCGCCAATTGTATTCCTTCACATAATCCTTATCCAACCCATGCTTTTGGTAGAAATGAAACGGCACCGGGCGGATGCTAACCCTGTACAGCAAATCCGGCTTGGCTTTGTGAAAACTAATGGAGATGGTGTGTTCATCATAAATAGCGATGCCGGTAAATTTTTTCTTCCCGAAATAGTCATTATACCAGGGGGCATTAATATGCTTGGAACGCATGAAGAAAAAGGTGAAAAAGAAATCCTTGGCCTTCACCGACTCACCATCCGAGTAGCGGGCATCAGGGTCCAGCTTGTAGTATGCCGTCTTGCCGTCCTTGCTAAGGGCCCACGACTTGGCAAGTCCGGGGTAGAAATCGAATTCAGCGTTTGGATGCCGATGAACCAGCCCGATTGCGTTGTCGTCCATCATGTAACCGCGAAACGCCCCATTGGCCTCGGGCCCAACGAAGCGAAGTGTGCGTGGGAAGTCCGACATAAAGAAGTTTAGAGTGCCGCCCTGCTTGGCCTCAGGGGAGGCAAAGGATTCAAGCTCGCTGCCGTCCCTCCACTCCAAATCGCCGGGAATGTCCCCGGGCGACTTGACCTGAAAAAAGTCCGCATGCTCCTTGTAGTACGCCTCCACCTCCGGGGTGATGTCGACCCACTCCTTTTCCGGTTCCCTGCCGCTGTTGATGACCAACGCGATCACCGCCACAACGGCTATCCCGCCCAAAATCCAAACAATCCGTTCTTTCATATCTCGTGTCCTTGCTGGCCTATTTGTAGACTGTATATTTCTTGGGGTCAAATGCCTCTCGCACAGCCTCACCAATAAATGTCACCAGGGTCAATACCACGACCATCGCCACAAAGGCCGAGCTGACAATCCAGCTTGCGTGCAGGTTGTCCGTCCCCTGCGCCAACAACTCGCCCCAGCTGGGCGTGGGTGGCGGCAACCCAAAGCCCAGGAAATCCAGCGCTGTCAGAGATGAGATTGCCATCGCCATCGTAAACGGCATAAACGTAACCATAGTGGAGATTGTGTTTGGAAGCAGATGACTGAAGATGATGCGCGTAGTGCTCGCACCGAGCAGCTGAGCGGCCGCCACGTAGTCACGCGCCTTTTCCCGATACACCGCCGTGCGCATGTAATAGGTCATTCCCGTCCACGAAAAGGCCACCATGATGAAGAGCAACCCCGCCACCCGAACCCAAGTTGGCAATCCCGCGGGCAGGATGGAGATAAGGATGATAACCATGTAAAGAAACGGGATGTTTGACCAAATCTCCACCAACCGTTGGCCCAGCAAGTCCACTTTGCCGCCAAAATACCCCATTGCACAGCCCACCACCACACCGATGCCATAGACCATCAGCATGAACACCATCGCAAACACCATCGCAATGCGAAACCCGTACAGTAGCCGGGCCAGCACGTCGCGACCCGTCTTGTCAGTGCCAAGGTAGTGACCACGCTGACTATCAGGAGGGGATGGATGATCCAACCCCTTCTGGAAATCGTTTTCCACCGGATTGTATGGCACCGGCGGCAAAAGTACCCAGTTGGCCCCGCCCGACTCCTTGAAATGGGTCTTTAACTCGCGATAATTCACCTCGAAGTCATACGCCTGCCCGTCACGATTCTTCTCCATCCCAAATGACTTGCCGCTCTTGAATCCAGAATACGTGGGAAAATAGAATGAGCCATTGTATTTGACCACCAAGGCCCGGTTGTTCACCAGTAACTCAGAAAACAGTGACACAACAAACGCTCCCATCAACAGGCAGAATGACCAGTAACCGCGCTTAATGGAGCGGAACCGCTGCAGTTTTTTTAGAGTTAATGGGTTGAAATGGAAAAATCGCATGCGACACCCTATTTAAACCGCACACGCGGATCCACCAGCGCAACCAGAATGTCCGAGAGAATGTTGCCCAAGAGCATGAGCGATGCCGAAAGCAGCAGGACACCCATCACCACCGGATAATCGCGATCAATCACCGAGTTAAACCCAAGCAGCCCAAAGCCATCGATGTTAAATATTTTCTCAATCAAAAACGACCCTGCCACGAACAACATCACCTGATGGCCCAGGTTGGTGGCAATGGGGATCATTGAGTTGCGCAGCGCATGCCTGCGCACTGCCTCTCCGTAACTTACGCCCTTGGCCAATGCCGTACGGATGTAGTCCGCCGCCAGATTGTCCATCAAGTGGTTTTTCATCAACATCGTCACAAACGCAAACGCGTGCACCAGATAACAAGCAAGCGGCAAGGCCGTGTGATGCAGCAGATCCTTTACTTTCTCCCACAGTGTATAATCATCGAAATCCACGCTGGTAAAACCTGCGAGGGGAAACCACCCCCAGCGCGACGCACAGAAGACCACCAGTAGCGCCCCCAGCGCATAGCCCGGGATGGCGTAGCCCACGAAGATGCCCACGGAAGTAGAGTTATCCACCCAAGTGTTGTGCTTCATAGCCTTAAGGATACCCAGCGGGATGCAAACAGTATAGGTCACCAACAGGGTCATGATCCCGAAATAGGTGGATACAGGCAATCGTTCCCAAATAACTTGCGTTACCGGCTCACCAAATCGGAAAGAGTCGCCAAGGTCTCCACGCAACAACCGACCCAACCACTGGAAATAGGCTGTATACCATGGCTTGTCGAAGCCATAGTACTTGGCCAGCTGCTCCTTCTGATCATCGGATAACGCCTGCTGCATGCCATCCTGACTCGTGCCTCCGGCTACGTTCATTTGCTGCATTTCCATCAACGCACGCTCCATTGGCCCCCCAGGAGCAAACCGTGTGATGGCAAAGACCAGGATGGTAATCCCGAACAAGGTGGGGGGAATCAGCAATAATCGCCTGATGAAATACTCCTGCATCAGAATTCCCAGCGTGGCCAAACAGCTCGATCAAATCCAGCCAAAACGCATCGACAAGGCCTTGGCCTTCACGGCACTCTCCCTTGCCAT
>CAZTTU010000184.1:0-4822 GCA_964616045.1 uncultured Verrucomicrobiota bacterium
AAAGGTTTTCTTCATCCGGACCAATTGTTACTCGCCTGACCCTTCGCGTCCAGTCACCATACGGACAAATTCTTCGCACATCGCTTCACCAGCTTTTGTTTCCAGCGAGTAACCCACGATGAATTTCGTGATGATGTCATCTGCGTGCGAGTACCTGAACCAGGGGGGGGTGATGGCCGCGAGCCGCTTTCTGGGCCCTTCCGGAGAGGGCAGCGCATCGGTCGGCAGCACCACATTGGGTTGCGGCAGCACCCGGCTTATCAAAACATGCTTGTTCATCCTCGTTGATCCGGTTAAGCCGATGTCATGCCGTTATTGAAAATTCAGACCAATGTCGCCGTGCCGGCGGACAAGGCGGATGCACTTTTGTCACAGGGGTCCGACTTGATCGTCAATGAAATGAACAAGCCGCGCGAATACGTGCAGGTGGTGGTGGAGCCGGAAGTGGCCATTGCCTTTGCCGGGACACGGGAGGCATCGGCGTTTGTGGAGTTGCGCAGCCTCGGCCTACCGAAGGACGCGGCTCGGTTGCTCAGCGAAAAAATATGCGGCCTCCTTGAGGCTCAATTGGCCATTCCCTCGGCGCGAGTGTTCATTAACTTTTTTGATTTCCCGCGCCCGATGTGGGGGTGGGACGGGAAAACGTTTGCATAAAAAAACCCGCAGAGTGTCTGCGGGTTGCAAATTAACCTTGGTGGAAAATTATTTCTTCCTGTTGGCTGCAATCAACGGGATGGCGAGATCGACCTTGCCATGTTCGCTTACCACGGAAAGCGCTTTGCCAACCAGTTTGTCTAGAGTTGCATCACCGATAACCTTGGAAGCAGGAGTTAGGGTCAGCTTTGTGGCTTTCTTGTTTGCCTTCGGGTCATTGGTGCGCTGGACCTTCATCGTCAGAGTCTTGGTCTTTGCATCGTAGCTGGTCAGGGTGCCGATGCTGGCAACCTTTTTTCCACAACCCGCGTTAACATAACCTGCTGAAATAGCAACGACGGCCAGAGTAGCTAGTAGTTTCTTCATAGTTTTAATATATTACTTGTTCCAGGAACTCCGCAAATTCACAGCAAATCCTTTCTGGCTGCAAGTTTTTTTTGAATCAAGTAAACTGTACATTTTACCAATTTTTCTGCAATATACTCCTTCCGTCATTGTGAGAGCTGTATTTGCCATAATTTTATCATTCGTCGTATTTACTGCTGTTGCGCATCCTGTGCCCGATATCCCTGTACGTGGTGTGTTCAAAAGCGGTGGGGGGTTGGCTCTACAAGTAGAAATTGATCCTCGATGTTTTGAAGATGATCCAGAAAATACACCCTATATGCAGCACTGGGTGCTGAAGGAAATGAATGAAAAGGAACGAGATAAATTAAATGAGCAATGTCGAAAGCTTATAGCCAGCACAGTTGAGTTCCGGTTTGAGCCTAATGGGAAGTTTTTTCCAAAATTCCGGTATCGTTATTCGACACTTGGGGGGAAGCCGCTTGGCAAGAAACTTGATGCTCCAGTGGTAATTCTTGCAGAATGGGAAACTAAGATTCCGGACCAGGTAAGGGGGTATCGAATCAAGGCGCTGCCAAAGGGTAAATTCAGTGTGAAATTTGTAAACTTCCTTGACGGTAAGCCGCAGGATTTAAATGTTCTGTTTCCAGGTGAAGCCAGTTATGAGCTGGATCTAACCAAATTACTTTCAAGTAAAGCAAAAACATCGGCTCCTCCAGGAAATCAAACAGCAAATGGGTTGCGTTCGTTCATATATTTTACTCCTAGCGAGGTGCGTCATGAGTTCCTTTTGCCGTTATTAGCATTTGAAAAATTAATCAAATTGGATCGAGAAAACCCAGATTTTCTGGAGGTGTCCGAACAAGCTAAAGCACATAATACCGTAGAGACATTTTTTCGGGTAAATAATTTGGTGGAAGTGGATGGCCTTGCAATAAAGCCGAAGCTAACACAGCTTAAATTTTTTGGTCCTGATGTGGCGGATCTCAACGACAAGGCCAAGCCGCAACGAATGAGTGTCCCGCAAGCGCGTATTGGGTTGATTGTAACTTACAGTGCTCCGCAGTCATTCCAGGTTGTTAGAATGACTTGGGCCGCTATCAGTGCTCAAGCACCCAGCTTGCGTTCTGCAATATTCACGGGAGATCAAGATCCTAAGAGCTATACTTTCACACAAGACAGCAATGTGTTCGCTTGGAAAGCACCCAGCAAACAGGAAGTTGTCAGCATATCGGCGGTAAAACATAAGCGTAGCGGAAAACTTGCAGAGCAGGATGCTGCTGATATTTTCACCCAACTCCTTGAAAACCTATATGGAGCCTTCCGGTTGCGTGATGATCGAGCGATATATGATGCGCTTGCTGCCGGAGTTGATGGTGGTTTACTGCGTTCACTATTCATCCGGTTTAAGCGCAGCCTGGTCATGACGGAGCAGGGTGGTGCTTTGTCACGCGTCAAGAATTTTAGGATTGTCTCTGGCAGGATGAAGCCAGCAAGGAATGGTTTTGTATATGATTGCACGTGGAGAGTAGTTGGCGTGGTTGAGCACTGGGGACATACTCATACGCGAGAAAACGAATACGAGGGTACGTTCAATGTGGAGGTTATGTCAGGTGAGTGGAAAATTACCGAATATGATCTTCGTCGCCAGAAACGTGTGAAAGACGAGACTGCCACGCGCCATCTTGACTCGCAGCGTTAGTTTCATGCAGATTTGCCTTAAGGGGGTCGAGTTTTCCTACAGTGACAACGGTTTTCGCTTGGGCGTTCCAAATTGGGAACTGGGTGGTGCCCAAAAAGCGGCATTCCTCGGGCCCAGTGGGTCTGGTAAGACCACATTGCTTCGGTTGTTGGCCGGCATTATGGAACCCGACGCTGGTAGAATAGAATTGGATGACCAGAATCTCTGTGATCTCAACGACACAGAACGGCGTGCTTTCCGCATCCAGAACGTCGGATTTGTCTTTCAGGATTTCCGGTTGGTGGAATATCTGAATGTACGCGAGAATCTGTTGTTACCGTTTCGCATTAACAATGCACTTCCGATGGAGGCCGTCGATGGAGTTGAGTCACTGGCAGAGTCGTTGGGAATAGCGGCGCATATGGAAAAATATGCAGGTGAATTATCACAGGGAGAAAAACAGCGGGTGGCCATCGGGCGGGCACTAATGCCGAGGCCTCGGTTATTGCTGGCAGATGAGCCGACCGGAAATCTTGATCCAGACAACACTCAACGCATCATGAATCTACTGTTCGATCAGGCAGCTGATGCAACCATGGTGATGGTGACACACGATCATTCACTCACCGATCATTTTGATAAGGTAATGGATTTTGGGAAGCTGCAAATATGAACGCCTTGCGGCTAGCTTGTTATTACTTGGGCTTCCACAAGGCCAAAACGGCAATTTTGGTGGTTTGTATTGGGTTAACGATTTACCTGCCTCTGACAAGCCACTGGCTGGTCGGCGAGTTCGATGCGCGGATGGCTGCCCGGGCTGGCGCGCAGGATGCCACGCCCTTGGTGATAGGGATGCGCGGCAGCCGGTTCGACCTGGTGCTGCATGCGCTGAACTTCCGTCCGCTGCCCAAAGGCAGTGAATTTGCTGCAGCCGAATTGGAGAAGCTTCGACACGATGGCCTGGCTACACCTATCCCACTCTTCATTCACGATTATAAACAGAAGAAGGACCGGGCATTTCCTATTATCGGCACCACACCGGATTATCTGGATTTCCGACGGCTACAGTTCACTGAGGGTCGGCAGATGACGCTCTTGGGTGATTGTGTGCTGGGCGCAGATGCTGCCCAGGCGTTAAATGTAAAATTGGGCGACTCGGTGACACCGAATCCGGGTTCATTGGCGGACCTGATGAGTTTGCCTCTGAAAATGCACGTCACCGGGGTTCTAGCCAAGACACACACTGCGGATGATCAAGGTATATTTACCGACCTTAAAACGGCATGGATCATCGCCGGGCACGGCCATGGCCATGATAATGTAGCCAACCCTGAAGACACCCTAACAAGTGAGGGTAACGCCACAATTTTCAATGCCTCACTGATGACAGAGGAAAAGGTCAGCGAAAACAAACTCACTAACTTTCATTTGCACGGCTCTCCAGACAGGCTGCCCTTGACCGCTATCATTGCTTTGCCTTACAGCGAGGCCGACTCAGTGATACTGCAAGGTCAGGACCGTTTCCTTCAACAAGAATCCACCTTGCAGGCCATGGTTCCAGCTACGGTGGCAGGTGAGATGCTGGAAGTCGTGCTTCAGGCCAAGCAGTTCATTGATGCAAATCAGATTGCCGTGTCGGCTTGCACCGTATTATTCCTCGCATTAGTCATCCTGCTTTCGCTGCGTCTCAGACGCGAGGAGATGGACACGATGTTTCAGTTGGGGTGTAGTCGCTCCACAATGTTCTGGTTACAGACTTCTGAACTGGTAATCATCGCTGCCGCCAGCACAATGTTGGCACTCGCATTGTCCTGGGTGACACTGGATTATGTGGGCAGCCTGATGCGTGGTGTTGGGCTTTGATTGTTATGAAACATCTCGTTTATATTATGATTGTCGTGATGGTCGCCTGTGGGCAGGCAAAGAAGAACTCCAATTCACCAAAAAGCAAAACAGGACCGCTGCAAGTGGTGGCGGTGAATTACCCGCTGCAATTTTTTGCGGAACGCATAGGTGGCGAGCACGTAAAGGTGACTCTTCCTGTGCCCGCAGATGAGGATCCTGCCGACTGGCGTCCGGCGGGTGAGCAGGCACGCGAATTCATTGCCAAGACACAGAATGCAGATTTGATCCTGCTTAATG
>CAZTTU010000185.1:0-4758 GCA_964616045.1 uncultured Verrucomicrobiota bacterium
GCAGATACCAAATTTCATCTGGCACATCCCGCCGTTTAAGACAAACTTTGTCCAGTCATTTTGTTATGGAAGGGATGAAGTTATTTCACACGTGTCCGGTTAATGATGCGGAGCTATTGGTGGTGATGCTGGAAAAGCATGGGATCGAGGCGAAAGAGGAAATGATTGAGCCGATTCCTGAAGGCGAGGATGAATTTAGTCGGCCAGTGAAAGTGTTTGTGCCCGAATCGGGTTATGATCGGGCATACGAGCTTTTCTTTGGGGATAGTGAAAATGAACTTTAGGCGAGGATTTGCCTTATTGGCATTGCTTCCTCCACCCCGGTCAGACGTTGATCCAGCCCTTGAAAAGGAAAGGTAAAACGCCCGTTATCAATGCCCATGCAATGGAGAATGGTAGCGTTGAGTTCATTTAAATGTACCGGGTCACTGGTAATGTTGTAGCTGAAATCATCGGTTTCTCCATAGGTCATGCCTGTTTTTATACCGCCGCCGGCCAGCCACATGCAAAAGTTTCTTGGGTGATGATCGCGCCCGTAATTCTCTCTAGTTAATTTACCCTGACAATAGACGGTACGCCCAAATTCCCCTCCAAAGACCACCAATGTATCATCGAGCATGCCACGTTGCTTCAAGTCCTTCACTAGCGCGGCAGTTGCCTGATCAACATCCATGCATTGTTCCTTGATCTGTTTGGGTAGTGACCCGTGTTGATCCCAACCGCGATGAAGAATCTGTACTGTTCGCACTCCTCGTTCCACCAGTCGGCGTGCCAGTAGAGCTGAATTGGCGTAGGTGCCCGGTTTTTGGGCGTTCGAGCCATACATTTCCAGTGTTGCCTTGGTCTCTTTTCCTAGATCGGTGAGCTCCGGTACGCTAGTTTGCATGCGAAATGCCATTTCATATTGGGCAATCCGGGTTTGGGTTTCGGGGTCTCCAAAACGTTCGAAAGTCCTCTGGTTTAGTTTGCCCAGTGCGTTGAGCATTTGGCGGCGATCTCCCGATGATACGCCTGGGGGGTTTTTTACATACAAGACCGGATCCCCTGCGCCACGCAGCTTCACCCCATCATATTTGGAGGGCAAAAACCCGCTGGTCCACATGCGCGAAAAAAGTGCCTGCCCTGGATTCTTAACCGTTGGAGTGAAAACAACAAACGCAGGAAGATTCTGACTCTCACTACCCAAACCATAGCTTAGCCAAGAGCCCAAGCTGGGTTTGCCGGGCACTTCACTACCGGTCATTGCAAAAGTACATGCCGGATCGTGATTAATGGCTTCTGTGAACACCGAGCGAATCATCGTGATGTCATCGGCAATTCCCTTCATGTGGGGCACCAGTTCACTCATCTCAATTCCGGATGCGCCGCATCGTTCAAAGGTAAATTTGCTGGGGGCCACCGGGAAACGTTTCTGTCCGCTGGTCATGGTGGTGATGCGCTGACCATTACGGATGGAGTCAGGTAATTCCTGATCAAAATATTTTGTCAGCCTGGGCTTGTAATCAAAGAGATCCAGTTGGGCCGGTGCTCCATTCATATGCAGATAAATGAGATTCTTCGCCTTTGGTGCAAAGTGCGGCAGTCCGGGTAATGCAGGATGCATGTCGCTGGTGACGGCAGGCTTGGCGCCTATAGCGCGTTGGCCGATGAGTTGAGCAAGGGCGATACCGCCCACCTTGAGGCCGGCGCCACGGAAAAACTGTCTGCGGTTTTGCAGTTGATAATATTCGAGTGCGGGGTTCATGGATCAATTTTTGTTTACCACTTCGTCTAGGTTCAATAGCAGGTTGGCTGTCAGTGTCCACGCTGCAAGTTCCTCTGCCTTCGCATTGGGGTCTGCTTTGCTCTCACCAAAGGCAATGAGCTTCTTGGCTGATTTAGAGTCTTTTGAGAATCGCATACGATGTTCATTCAGGCTCGACTCAAGAATTTTTGCCTCTTCTGTAGCCGGCCAGCGCGCAGTCACCACACGCCATGCCCACCGAATGCGGTCATCGTCCTTCTTGCCTCCTTCCTTGAGTATACGTTGAGCCAAGTTCCTGGCTGCTTCCACATGCTGAATGTCGTTCATTAACTGCAATGCCTGCATGGGAGTATTGGTGCGACTACGCACCGCACAACTTTGTTCACGGTTAGGCGCATCGAAGCTGGCCATAAAAGGGGCCGGCGCGGTGCGTTTTAGAAAAGTGTAGATACTGCGCCGATAAAGGTCCTCACCCTTGCCCTGTTTGTAGTTGCGGGTATTGCTGGAGGCAAACCCGACCGGTTCCCAGATATTGGGTGGCTGATAGGGCATGACGCCGCGGCCACCAACTTTACTAACCATGAGTCCACTGAGATGAAGCGCTTGGTCACGCAATATTTCCGCATCAAGACGGTAGCGTGGTCCACGAGCTATCAGTCGGTTTTCGGGATCCTTCTCAAAAAGCGAGCGATTAACCGCCGAGCTTTGGCGGTAGGCGTGGCTGGTCATGATTCGGGTGACCAGTTTTTGAATGTCCCAATCATCCTCCACAAATTGTACGGCTAACCAGTCCAGCAACTCCGGATGACTTGGCAATTCGCCTTGAGTGCCAAAATCTGCGCTGGTTTTGACCAGGCCGATTCCAAAAAATTGCTGCCAGAGGCGGTTAACCGCCACGCGCGCGGTAAGGGGATGTTTGCCATTAACCAACCAGTAGGCAAAGTCGAGTCGGTTGTAGTCGCGATCCTTGGGCTTGGCCGGTAAGGGTGGAAGAAAATCCGGTACGTTGCGGCTGACCTTTTCTCCGGGCTGATTGTACTGGCCGCGGATCATCACGTGGCTTTGGCGTGGCTTAGGCAAATCGGCCATGATAAAGGTAACGGCTGTGTTTTTGCGGATAGTTTCCTGTTCAGCCACCAGTTTGGCCTTTTCTTCTTTGATGGGTGCCAGTGTTTTTTGCGCCCCGGTATATGCCTTTGCCAGCCAGTGAGCCCGCAATTCCTTCTGCTCAGCCTCAGACCATTTTGCCGGTTCCTTGCCTTTGAAACGTTTACGCAAGGTATCGGTAAGATCCTTGTTGCGATCGTCCTCCTTTTGCGATTTCCATACTTTCCATGAGTAGGCTGGATCCTTGGCTGGATTTGTGGTGGAGGAAAGACCGCTTTTGTCCCAGTAGACCTTGCCGTCATATTGGGTGTAGGCCCAGCCATTGAGTTTTTCCCCCGGCTTCAGCCCTACGGCCGCAGGCTCCACTTCCAGTCGTACCCATTTTCCGGTTTCGGGTAAATCGCCCATGCGTTTGCGGCTGACGGTGTTATCCTTCCCCCAGTCAATCTTGTTTCCCCCCCAGTAGGCTCGGTGCTCCCACGTGCCGCTATTAAACTGCAGCATGATCTCCTTGGGCGGGTTCAACGTGTCCAGGTAAACATGAGCAAAGAGCTTGGCGCCTTTCTCAATAACCAGTGGTGGATTGGCGCCCGTGAAGAAGTGCTGGCTTAAGCCCTTGGCCTCACGCACGCTCGCCTTGGTCCCACTGAAAACCGGCTCGGGCTTGTTGACAAATTTCCACGGTGTATTCCCCTGTGCTGCGCCTTTGGGCGGCACGGCATCCTCAATCCACACTGTCTCCTTGGTGGTCGGCTTGGGCGGATTGACGAGTTCGGCGGGATCAGCATATTCAATCTTGGCGACCGCTTGGGCGATGCGCTGATCAGCCTGCTTGATTTTTTTATCCAGTTCTGCCAGCCGTTCCTCATCCCCTGGTCGTGGAACCTTTAGGACCGGGGGTGTGTTGATTTTATTTCCATCAAGCGCCGGGTCAGCTGCACTGTGGAAGAAGGAGTACATCGAGTAATATTCCTTCATGGAAATCGGGTCGTACTTGTGATCATGACAGACCGCGCAACCGGCCGTCATGCCCATCCAAACCTCAATGGCAGTTGTGGTGCGGTCGACAGCGTTACGGTATATCCATTCGGCGGTAATGCTGCCTCCTTCGCCGGTGCTGACATTGCAGCGGTTGAAGCCTGAGGCAATTTTCTGGTCCATTGTCGCCTTTGGAATTAAATCCCCTGCCAGTTGCCAGCGGGTGAATTCATCAAATGGCAGATTCTGGTTGAAGGCGCGGACCACCCAGTCCCGGTAGGGCCACATGGAGCGCTCATTATCCAAATGCAAACCGTGCGTGTCGGCATAGCGGGCCAAATCCAGCCAGTAGCGTGCCATGTGCTCGCCATAGGTTTGTCGTTTCATTAATCGGGCAATGAGCTTCTTGAGGGCACCGGACGATTTATCACCAAGAAATTCATCCGCCTCTTTTGGGGTGGGCGGCAGACCGGTGAGATCCAGGTGCACGCGGCGCACAAGTGTTTCCGGATTGGCCAGAGGAGCGGGTTCTATTCCCTCTTTAGCCAAGCGCTGCTGCAGGAAAGCATCTATAGGATTGGCTGCTCCTTTTGGGACCTTTGGCTTTTCCGGCGTGATAAAGGCCCAGTGAGATTCGTATTTTGCTCCCTGTTCAATCCAGAGCTTGAGAGTTTCCTTCTCCTCGGCACTTAAGCTTTTCCTCGAATCGGGCGGTGGCATTAATTCGTCGACGTCCTTGGAAATGATCCGGGCCCACATTTCACTTTCGGAGAGGTTTTCCGGGACAATCGCCGCCACCTCTTTGCGTACTGCCAAGGCTTCCGCCTTAACATCTAACCTCAACTTGCCTTTACGCTTTTTTGCGTCTTGGCCATGGCAGGCAAAGCAGTGCTCCGATAAAATCGGGCGAATGTCGCGGTTAAAGACGA
>CAZTTU010000186.1:0-4702 GCA_964616045.1 uncultured Verrucomicrobiota bacterium
GTTCAAACTCGCCATGACGCGAGGGTCGGTCGGAGTCTTATCCGCACCCATCCAGGTGGCTACTGCACCAAGGGAAGCACTGTCCACGTTTGTAATGTGGTCACTTATCCTGTCTTTCGAGACGTTACGTGTAACCGTGAGCACTGTGCTGGGACGGGCATCATCAGCCCCTTTACCACCACCCTCAGTACCACACACCACACCGTAGCTGTGTGCATTGTCGTCCACGCCGGGAGTGATAGTCACTTTGGCTAGGTCGATGCCATCATTATTTCCCTGACGATCCGGATCGAGCGGCGAAACAAGAATCTTGGCGGAGCCAAGTTCCGACTTGATGGCCGCTTGGCCTTGCAGCTGATCAGTCCGATACGCCCAACCGGATCCGGCGCCACCACCTTGCGCGACCCGATCCTTTGTCTCGAGCAGCCACGGATAGCGATCGTTGTTGTCGTTAGCGAACGCCTTGAAGGAGCCGCCAACCTGCTTGATGTTGCTCACGCACTTGATGCGGTTCGCACGCGTCTTGGCCTTGGCCAGAGCGGGCAGAAGCATGCTGGCCAGAATGCCGATAATGGCGATCACAACCAACAGTTCGATCAGGGTAAATCCCTTTTGTGTTTTGGTTTTCATTCTTTCTTTTCTCCGTTATTTGGGTTGTGCGCCTTTTCAATTCCCATGTATTCCCATGCAAACCTGCCAGCGCGGTTAATTACCTGCCAACCTTATAGC
The DNA here is from genome assembly GCA_964616045.1 of uncultured Verrucomicrobiota bacterium. Classification (GTDB taxonomy): domain Bacteria; phylum Verrucomicrobiota; class Verrucomicrobiia; order Limisphaerales; family UBA1100; genus UBA1100. The sequence goes on from CAZTTU010000186.1 coordinate 730, forward strand.
AACCAACGTGCCAACTCAAATACTGCCGTAATACGACGAATTATTGCTTATTTTGGCGTGATTGATTTGTTCGCGTGAAAAATAATCACGCGCGCAAGTCAAAATTCACGCAATTTTGACACAATCATAAAATGGCGCAGCCCTGAAGATCTCATGTATAAATAGGGGGGGGAATTTTGCGATTGCTGGAGAGCAGGACTTGGGTTAGAAGGACTCGGTCTTTGGGCTTGGGGGGCTATTTGATGCATGAGCATACTAAAATGCGCGTTTATTCCTGTTTAATAGGCATTTTGGCGTTGTTGGTGGCCTGCCAAAAAATTCCTCCGCCTCCCCAGGAGGTAGGAGTGCCTGCGGACGAAAAGAAGGCACATGATAAAATCCTTTCACTGGGCGGTGAAATAGGCGAACGAAATCCCGATACCGGTCACATCACCATTGTGGTTCTGGAGGGAGGCGAGGTGAATGACAAGATACTGGGCGAGTTGGTGCCGCTGAAGAAACTCGAAATTCTCGAGTTACACGATACTACAGTGACCAAGAGGGGAATTGCCAAGCTGAAGAAGCTGCTGCCCGAGTTGGAAATAATCCAGATCATCAAAGGCACTCGCGCCAAAAACAAGAAGAAGAAGAAGTAACCCGCGACACACAGCCGAATTTCAATGACGAGGCCGAGCAGTGTTAAAGTTTGGTATCTTCAGCAAACCCGCCTCGTTTTTCTTGTGTTCTTTGATGGCTTCCTTGAAATCCTCATCATTGGCCATAATAGCACGACCATCACAAAACGCCATCTGACCCTCGTTGGCCCGCAAGCCCGTCATTGCATCCCGAATCCGCCCAGCCGGCAATGCCTCAGGATCCAGCCATCCAGCGGCCTTTTCCAAGTTAACCATGCCCTTACGACGAACGGTGCGACCACCATACCTTAAGGTGTCGCCCAGATACTGATACTCGTAGCCGCTATTCCATGGTCCGCCATGGTTGCGAGTGAGTAGGATGAGACCTTTTTCGCCTTTCGCCGCATCAGCACCGAAGCAGATGGAGTAGCTCTGCGCCTCTTCTCGAATTTCCTTGTATCTCCATCCGAGGTTTTTTTTGGCTTCGGGAGTGCTCATGCTGCTAAACTTGCCTTCCCAACCGAAGAAATTGCGCTCAGGAAGAGATTCCTCCTGATTTCTGAACATCGAGCCCGGATCACAAGGGGACAGCAACATTTTGGCTGATTTGAGCGCGTCGTGAATCGCATTCACCTGATGCAGCCGGCGAATGTCTAGAAGGCAGTCCCACCCAAACTTCCACGCACCACCTCCGCCTTGATTCATATAGCTGATCGCTGCGGTGCCTTCGCGCTTGTACATCAGCCACGGATAACGTCCTTTGTGGTCGTTGGAAAACATGGTAAACGCGTTGACCTGATTTTTCAGGTTGCTTAGGTCCAAGTTGCGATTGGCTCTGTTACGTGACTTGGCAATAACCGGCGACAGAATAGCCGCAAGCACTCCAATGATGGCCACCACAACCAATACCTCCACCAGTGTAAAACCGCACACCCTCACGTTTCTCCGGGCTTTCTTATTGGACAGATGCGTCATAATTTAAATGTATCCTCTGAAGAACCTGACATAAACTTTATTCTAGCTCCACTCCAAACTCAGCCTGCTCACCAAGCCAATCATCCACCCCACCAGTCAATAAGCATTTTACATACCAATTACAAATCATGGAAAATTTCGTGTTTTTCGCCGGTTCCTGCGAAGTAGCATCGGTAAACCAAAAAAAATCACGCACATAATGCGTGAAACAAACCCAATCCCGGCACTAAAAAACCGGTTGTCCGGTGCTTGACGGTCGGTTGGTGCCTGAATCTGTTACGGGTTCGCACTGCCGGGATCAGCAGCTCCGCCTGTGCCTCCACTGGGATCATCGCCGCCTGAACCTTTGCCTCCTCCTCCGCTCCCACCTTTCTCTGAATCACCATCCAAGTCATCCTGTTCCATTAGCTCCACATCGGAACCGGAAGCTCCCAAGTCTTCGCCCTGACTCGGGGCGGTATCGCCGCAACCCACCAAATTACCCATCAGGACGAACGCCACGCCAAGGACAAACGTTGTTTTAGTCCATTTTTTCATTGATTGGCCTCTAATTCATTACACTTCGATCGGTTGAATCGACTGGAGGCCCCTCCTCCCGCAGGAAGAGGGGCCCCAAATCCTTGAGCCTAACTTTTAGTAGCTGTGACCCAAAACCTTGCTACGCCTGGGCAACATTAACGCTTCATCTTGCGTGTCCCCTGTATGTAGACCTCAACTGCGTAATCGGACCACGAGCCCTTCGAATCGCGGTGCTTCGCAATCGCATCCTTCAGTTGTACATCATTTACCATGGCTACTGAACCGTCGCCCTTGGCGAGTTGGCCCTGGTTTTTTTGCAGGCCGGCCATCGCAATGCTACGCAGCACATTGTAGTTCGCGTTCCACCACCGGTAATTCAGTTTGAGGTCGACATCATTTCCGACCCACGCATTGGCATCGTTACCCGGACTGAACGCCTTGGTATTATTGGCCACGCACAGGTATTGATCCTCCGTGTCACCGCTGGGATTGCCGTCATTCATCGGGTTGCCCCATACGTAATGCCTGCCATCGCCGTACAGATAGACCGAACTATCCCGTCTGCCACGAGAGCCCCAACTGCTTGCCGGGTCATCATACTTACCGTTGCCATTTTTATCCGTTGAGAGCATCGGCCGCGTGGCGCCAGCCGAGCCACTATGGTCTGCGTTCGCACCCAAGGTGTTCTTGGTCATGGCAAGTATGGTATCACCCGCCTGCGCCGAGGAGCCCTTGTGCAATGAGTAGCTATTGGCTTGGGTCTCCACACGGCCTCGACCGGCAAAAATCCCATGGTCGTTCCGTTTCGCAGTGGTGATCTCACGGGCATACCAGTCACCGTTAACCTTCTTTGAGGCCGGATCACAGGGTGAAAGCAGTGTCCGGATGGATTTTAAATCATCCCTCACTCCAAGCCACACGTAATTGCCGCAGGCTCCAAACCACCAATAGTTGGAGCTAATGCTGCCCCAAGTGCGACCGTTGTTATCCCTCGGCTGTGCCCGGTAAATGCCTTGTGAATCGCGCCAAGGAGTCATCCACGGGTATTCCCCGTTGGTTGAGGCGAAACCGTTAAAGGCAGCTCCGAACTGCTTCAAATTGTTCGAGCATTTAACACGGTTGGCCTTTCCCCGCGCCTTTGCCAATGCCGGCAGCAACATGCTCGCCAGTATGCCGATGATGGCCACCACCACCAGCAGTTCAATCAGGGTAAATCCCCTATATTCCTCTTTTTTCATGGTTTTTCCTATTCCGTTCTATGGGTTATGCGCCTTATTCAGAACAACTTCAATTGCAACTAACCAGCGCAGATCACTAACTGAATCCTGCGGTAGAGAGCAGGAAAGATGCCACTCTCAATGTTTGCGAGTAAAAAATAAAATAAACGCTAAATAACCCCATTCAGAAAGGGAAAACAGGAAATCCAATTGTATTGTACCATTAAATAAACATAGATCCTGATTTTAGTTAGCCAGATTTCACGCAATTTGCACAATTTTCACGCAGTTTTCCCTTAATATACAAATAAAAAAAGCGCCGGGTAACCGGCGCTATGCAATTTATTTGTGCCTTTAATTTTTTATGGATTTGCACCACCGCTGGGATCTGCACCGCCAGTAGGACCAGCACCGCCAGCAGGATCTGCACCGCCAGCAGGATCTGCACCGCCTTTTTTAGTTCCTTTGCCCAGTCCTCCTTCATTAAACAATCCCGCCTCACCTTCCACGTCGTCGTCGGCAGTATCCTTAATTTCTCCAACCTCTCCCTGGTCAACAGCTGCATCACCGCAACCCACCATGGCACCCATCAAAACGAACGCCACAAGAAGGGCGAGCGTTGTTTCAATCCATTTTTTCATTTGATTT
>CAZTTU010000187.1:0-4657 GCA_964616045.1 uncultured Verrucomicrobiota bacterium
CCACCTCATGATGATAACTGTCCTTCATTCCCAGGGGCTCGTAGATCGATTTGCCGAGAAACACTTCAAGTGGCTTGCCTGAGGCAACCTCGGTTACGGCTCCGAGCGTGTTGAACCCGGCGTTGCTGTAGCTGTAGCTTTTGCCCACGGGTTCCTTGGCTCCCACCTTTCCAAAACGATCCACCTCCAGCTTCAGGCTCGGCGCATCCGGGTGCTTGGCTGATTTTTCCACGAGCGGTTTAAAGAAGATCGGCTTGATGCGAAAGCCGCTGGTATGGGTAAGGAGGTGATGCAGCGTAATCTCACTTGCATTGGCGTTACCAAAGGACTTGATATGGCGATGGATCGGGTCATCAAACCGCAACTTGCCCTGCTCCGCCAGAATCGCGATGCCGGTGGCCACAACGGCCTTGGTATTGGATGCCATGCGAAACATGGCGTCTTTCTTGATCCGAATGCCTTGCTCCCTGTCCTTCCAGCCCAGGGCCTCGTGCACGACCACCCGGCCCTTGCGCGCAACCAGGATCACCGCGCTGCGCACTTGATCGCGCTCAATGGCCTGGTGGTACACGTTCACGCCGGCCTGCAGGATGGTGCCGTCCATCCCAACATCCGAGGGTTTGCCCAAGGACAATGTAAGGTCTGCACCCCTAGCCGCCTGAAAACATAAAATTAGAATGAGGCAAAGCAGTCTCATTTAAGTTCCTTAAACTGAAATGTTTGGCCGACCTTTAAAATATTCAGGCTTAAGTTCGATCCACTTTGGAGTTTGCCGAATTTGCCATTAGATATTTTGGCCTTTCGCGCATCCATCACCACCACGCTACCTTTCCCCATGACGGTAAATTTACCACCGCGAACGACGATTGCTGTCGCTTCACCTATACCGACTCCTATTCGGTCCGGATGATCCATAACTGCGCTTAAAAGTCGATCCATCCGGTGCCGGGCAATAAAGTGTTGATCAACGATCAATTCGGGCACCAACCCCAGCCCCTTGGTAACTGGGGTGTTGTCTCCAATCAAACCGGGCTTTTCGGGCGCATTGGGAATCATAACCTCAGACATAATGGCCGCACCCGCACTGGTCCCGGCAAAGGGAATACCTGCACGATGCCGACCTCGGACAAAGTCCACCAGACCCGCCTTATCCAGCTCCTGATATAACTGCCCCTGGCTTCCACCGGGAAACCAGATGGCCGTAGCCTTATTGATAAGTGCCCGCGCTTTCTTTGGATTATCCAGTGTTACGCTGTAAACCTCACCGGCTCCGAGCTTGGTATATACCTCTACGGAAGCCTCACCGCGATTGGGTCGGCTGGAGGCTTGAGGAAGAACTGCTATCCGCGCCTTTTTCCCGCCGGCAAGTTCCACAAAGTGTTTACGAACCATTTCCGGGGTTCCTCCTCCGCCTACAATCACCAAGGCCCCCGGTTCACCGGCATTTAGTGTGCAACTTAGTATTAGAAACAACAAACGCATCAGATTCATATTGCTCCTAACTCGCGATAGTTATAACTCAACACGTTCGCCCTGTTTGGCAACCCGCATGCCTGCTTTCCTGATTTGTCTGGCCGCAGGACCATCTGAATGATGGGCGGGATTGGTGTGGTTGAGATGAATAAAACGAACTTTGGTACGCAAAGAAGCCGGTTGATCTTTTAGGTGGTGCATTGTCTCGGCGATGAAAGGATGGGGGATCTTTGCCATATCCCGACCGGGCAACTCGCCATTGGCAAAGAAGGTGCCATCCAGGTAGGCAACATCCACATCCTTCAAAGCCTTTTCAATCGGCGTTTTCCATTTCTCCCATTTGTCGATATCCGGTAGCCACAGGATCTTTTGTTGTGGCCCCTCAATGCGAAACCCAACCGTCTCGGAAAATTCGTCACGATGCGGCACGAGGAACGGCGTGACATGCAGGCGTTTATTCAAGGCAAACGCGCGGCCATCCCGCATGGGAGAAAGTTGAATATTTTTCAGGCCCACCAACTGGCTCCATGGGCCCTGTGTGCTCAGAAATTTTTCCATGCGCGGCATGACGTGGACAGGCACGCCCCTGGCGCCCATCACCTCGCGCCCCAGGTGAATGAGCCCGGCGTAGTGGCCAATGTGCGCGTGGGTGAGCAGGATGCCATCAAGCTTGCCGGCCAATTTGGGATAGATCTCATCCAGTCGGCGAACCTGACGGGGAAAATTCGGGGTGCACTCAATAAACCAGCGTTGGTTTGTTACCGGATCAACAATGCCCAAACTCGCCACATCGCGACGTTTGATGGAATCACCCCACAATCGCCTGCAGCATTCCTTTTTACAGCCGGCCTGCGGGTAGCCGCCATCCTGGGCAGTTCCCAACACCACCGCAAAGGGATGATTGGTTGGTGCGGAAAATCCTCTTGAAGCCAAGCTGAGTCCGGCCAAGCCAGAACCAATAATAAATCTCCTGCGATTCACTTGGTTCCCAAATTATCCGGCGGGCGATGGGAGGGAATCTGTGCCTTGAAATCCCCCAGACTATGCCAGTAGAGGCGTTTATTCAGGTCCACTTCAGTTAAGGCAACTGAACCCCACTCTTTGGCTTGGGCCAGGGGTTTGCCGTCATGACCGTAGATGGCCGAGATCATCCAGTTACGGGAAACATCGGTGTAAGTGCTGCTAACAACGTAAACATGATTTTCACACGCCCGCGCCGCCCCCAACATCGGGTTACAACCCCATACCGGCCAAGCAATGATTTCCGCGCCATTATTGCTGAGGTTACGTGCGACCTCCGGGAAAAACCCGTCGTAACACACCATCATCCCCACTTTCCCAAACCGGGTTTTGAACACCGGATACTCGGTTCCCGGCGTAAGGCCTCCTTCAATCTCCCCGCGGGGCAAACAAACCTTACGATATGTACCCACCACACCTTCTGGCCCAATCAGCACCGCAACATTGTAAACGAGGCTTTCTTCTCTCTCGAGCAAACCGGCCACGATGTAAAGGTCGTGCTTCTTGGCCAATGAACCAAAATATCTGGTTGAAGCACCCGGGATAGATTCAGCACATTGAGCATAGGTCCGGCCACTCCCATAATAGGTGAGCGTCTCAGGGAGAACCACAAAGTCCGCTTTCTTGCTGGCAGCCTCGGCGATAAGGGGAGCAAACAGCTTACATTTCTCCTCATTGGTTTTTCCTTCACGAGGCTGGAAGTGGATGGTTGCCAACCGTGCAATACGCGCTTTGGGTGCAGTGGTGGGTAAAAGCGAGACACCTTGCCATTCAACTCGACCATTAGTTACCCAACGAAGATTTAGTTCCACCTTCACTTGTGTTGCGCTCTTGGGGGCCCTGAAAGTATCGCCGACCTCTGCCCACCCATCCTTGGCAGTAGCACGGGCCCGCGGAAACTCCGGCTCTGAACGCGGCGCAATCCCGGGACGGTAGGAGGAAAAAGTGGGTTCATCGCGCACAGCCTTGTTCCCCTTGGCATCGAGCCAGATCAACCGTTCCACCACGTGCCGCTGGGGATGATCGATTCCTGAAGCCTTGCGCTTGGCAAAAAACCGATAATACGTGCCACCCTTCACCTCAAAGACGGCCTGCCATTGGCCGGTAGCCCCGGTTCGTCCCCCAGCATCAATCTGAAAGATGCCATTTTTGTGTTCGAACTGGGGAGTGATCTCCTCGCGCGGCGAGTGAGTCTTCCAAAGGTCATCAGATTGAGCCGCAAAAAGCGGCAGAGAATAAAAAACTGCCAGAGCGATAAAAAAGTATTTCATGGTGAACCTTATTCAGCCTTTCTTGAGAAGCCCAAAAACGCAAGCGAAAGGTCCCGCTACTGAAACAAAGGGTGGTTAGTCGGATTTTATCGGTGCATAATAGGGCCATGTCATCATCTGAGGAACAGCTGATCTTTCGCGGTGGAAAATGGGGGAGCGTGGTTCCACTGGCCGTGTTCCTGTTGTTTACCCTGTCGCTCGTTATTGCGGGGGCCCCCAAGGAGGAAGGCATGATCATTGGAGCCATGATTGGGCTCTCTCTGGGGATGCTCTTTGTCACCAACGTGGCGGCCTACAGCGAACGAATTTTCACCCTAATGGCCAACCGAACCGCGACGGTTGCGGTGGTCTGTTGGCTTTGGGCCGGCGCCTTCGCGGCGATACTTGGGGCTTCAGGGTTGGTGGAGGCGACTGTCTGGGCAGGGATGAAAATGGGGCTCACGGGCAAGTGGTTTGTGTTGGTGGTTTTTTTGATGGCGGCACTGTTTGCCGTGTCGGTGGGGACCGGACTGGGTACCGTGGTGGGGTTCACCCCGATTATGTATCCGGCGGGAATCATCCTTGGCGGCGATCCGGCGGTGCTGATGGGCGCCATTTTCAGCGGTGCCACCCTGGGCGACAACCTTGCGCCAATCTCGGATACCACCATTGTTTCGGCTACCACGCAGGAAACAGACATCGGCGGGGTAGTCCGATCGCGACTGAAGTACGTTGTTGTTGCTGCAGCTCTGGCAAGTCTCTGCTTTCTGGCCTTTGGCGATGGCGAAGGAGGCCGTAGCCCAGAAGGCTCCGGGGAACTGCTTAGTCAGCACGCAAACCCTAAAGGGCTGCCCATGCTCATTCCTGCGGTACTGGTCTTCATTGTGGCCGTGTGCGGTTATCATTTTCTGGCG
>CAZTTU010000188.1:0-4613 GCA_964616045.1 uncultured Verrucomicrobiota bacterium
CCTTGTCGCACTTATTGAATTTTCTCCAATTCTCAAAATTCTCCTTCGCAGAAGGGTATTGCCTGCCAATGATCCACCCGCCATCCCATTTGATAACATTGTCCTTCGTTCCATGAATGTGCAGCACGCTCACCGGATTCCTCGGCTGCTTAGGCCATTTCTTGAAACCCACGCCGGCAATAGGAACGATTGCGGTTATCAGATCCGAGTGATCCTGAGCCATCCGGTAGCTCATAAAACCGCCATTGGAGAGGCCCGTTACATACACCTTTTTTTTATCGATACTGTATTCCTTAAGCGCCCAGAGGATCAGGCCGCGCAAATACTTCGAGTCGTCATGCGTATTAAGAAAATCACAGCAAACATCCGTCGCATTCCAACTGCGCCCAAGCCCACTTGGAAAGCAGTACAAGAAGCCGTGCTTCTCAGCCAAATCCGCCAAAGGGAAAAACTTCTCCTGCCCCGGGCCGTCAGAAGTAAAACCGTGTAGGGACAGAATGAATGCATACTTCTTTTTTGAGTCGTAACTCTTGGGCTTAATGATCTTATAGTTGCGGGTGTTCTCCCACTTTGGCTTGCCGGTTAGCTTCTTCTTGCTGGTTGCTGGTTTCCCCTTGTCAGCCGAGAAAGAAGCAATAGTAAAGTTAAAGGAAATCAGAATAATGAGTACTCGTTTCATAAAATTGCTAGTGAATAATACGGTCATACTGAGCCAAAGGTTACAGTCTGCCTGCTGGTTAATTCATGTGCAACACCGCCTTGATGACGCCGGTCTCAGGCTTGAGCCAGTTGGTAAATTCACCGATGAAATCTTCATAGCTGGCGTGGTGAGAAAGCCATGGGCGCGTGTCGATGACGCCTTCCTCGATCAGACTGATGATGCGCTTGAAATCTGAGGGGAGCGCATTGCGCGAGGCCTTGATGGTTATCTCCGGACGGTGAATCGCCACGTGGCGAAACTGGAGTTCATCGGTGGTGATACCCACATACACCACCTGTCCTGTGAAGGCGCAGAATTCGAATGCATTGGACATGGAGAAATGGCTACCCGTAGCGTCGATGACTGTTGTAGGCAGTTCCCCCCCATTCACCTCGCGCAACCGATCCGCCTCTTTCCCGTCACCTTTGAAAAGGATCGTGTGGTCCACCCCCATTGGCGACTCACAGAACGCGAGGCGTGTTTCATTCATATCCATCACTGTGATCTCGGCCTTGGCTACCTTCAGGAATTCCACCACCGAAAGCCCAATCGGACCCGCGCCAATGACGAGTACTTTTTCGCCTTCGCCCGGGTCGGCGCGATCCACACAGTGACAACCAATGCCGAGCGTCTCCACCAGCGCGAGTTGCTCCATCGTCAGTTTCCCGGAGGCATGCAGCTTACGCGCCGGCAGGATAAATCGTTCGCACATGCCACCATCCTTGTGCACGCCGATGACCTCCAGTGATTCACAGCAGTTGGTGGCTCCGCGTTTGCACGGGAAACATTCGCCACAATTCATGTAGGGCTCGATGGAGCAGTGATCGCCAACCTTCACGTTGTCCACGCCCTCGCCCATCTCCAGTACCTGTACCCCAAGCTCATGCCCGGGAATAACCGGGTACGTGTAAAAGGGCATCTTACCCAGATAGCCTGAAACGTCCGTGCCGCAGATTCCGACGCGGTGCACCTCCACCAACGCCTCGCTCGCGCCGGGCTTGCCAGGTTCATCAATATTAACAGCAGCAAAATGCTCCGGCTTCTCGAGTCTGATTGCTCTCATTATAAACTAATTATTTTCAGGCAACCCCTCGATATGGCCGATATCCTTGATGGGCTCAATAATGGCGAGCACTTCACCAAGTAGCTCCTCATCAATCGGCGTCTCGGCCCATTTGGCCCAGTTACGAACGTTCTGGGGGTTGGCGCTACCGGCAACGGTAGTGGAAATATCTTCGTGTGCTACGCAGTACTGAACGGCCAATTGTGCAATGTCGACGCCCCGGTTCTCACAAAGTTCAGCTGCATTCTTGCAGGCATCACGCACTTCCTGTGGTTCCTTGTGCCATTCGGGTAACGCTGCATTGGTCAGCAAGCGCGCACAAAATGGGCCGGCATTCATGATACCCACACCCTTCTCCTTGAGATACGGGAAAAGGTCGGCGAAACGCGTATTCTGCAAATGATAATTGTTGTAGGAAAGCACAACATCCACATCGATCTGATCAATAATAAAAGGAAAAACCTTCATCGGATAACCGGAGAAACCGATGTAGCGAACCTTGCCTTGATCACGAATCTTTTGAATGGCTGGAATCGTTTCATCCACAATCTTCTGCATCTCCACAAATTCAATGTCATGACAGAGGATGATATCGAGGTGATCCACACCCATGCGGTGCAGACTCACGTCAATGCTTTCGGCCACGCGCTTGGCAGAAAAGTCAAAATGCTCCAGATCATACCGGCCCAGCTTAGTGCCTAGGATAAAATCCTCTCGCGGCAAATCGCGCAACACCTGTCCCAGCAACACCTCGCTCATGCCGCGCCCATAAAAAGGCGAGGTATCGATGAAGTTCATCCCCAATTCCAAGGCTACGCGGCAGGATTGCAGCGCCTCGTCTATTGTTACCCTCCTGAACTCCTGCCCCAGCGATGAAGCACCATATGATATAATGGGCAATTCGAGGTCTGTATTGCCCAACTTACGTCGTTCCATGTCTTTCCTAGGTTAAATATTGGTTAAAGGCTTCAATCGTGGTTTTGGCCGCTGCATTCGAATCGGGCCAAGGAAAAGCCTCGGCCGAGGCATATTTCTCATAACCCACCTCCTTAAGCGCCGAAGCGATTGATCCATAATCCATATGACCACAACCAGCTGGACGACGGTTACTGTCCACAAAGTGCACATGACCAATATGAGAACCGTAGGTGCGCAGGCCCTCAGCGATACTGGCTTCCTCAATATTCATATGGAACAGGTCTGCCAGAATTACAATGTTATCAGTATCCAGCGTACCAAGAAAAGGCACCACGTCCTCTGCCCGGTTCAGGAGATTACTCTCATAACGGTTTAATGGCTCATAAATCAGGGGCACCCCTGCCCCCTTGGCATGTTGCCCAAGTTCATTGAGAGCCTCCCGCAAATAATCATGCGCTTGCTCCTTGGCAACCTCTCCCTCAAAACGTCCCTGCATGGAACCGATGATGGCAGGTGCGCCTAACTGAGCCCCCGAATCGATAATCCCCTTGATAAAATCTTTCGCGTTCTCACGCGAGGCAGCATCGGGCTGGCAGAGATGCCACTTATGAATCACCCAACCCCCTCCAGTCCCAACAGCGGCCACCTGAAGGTTGTGTTCATCAGTAAGCTGGCGCAATTGGTCAACAGGAATGGCCGCAGCATTGGGCGCAAAAACCTCAACTGCATCATAACCCAGTTCAGCCGCCTTCGCGCAACCGGCGACAAGATCGTGCCAGAATACAAAGGGGCCGCCTTCAGCCTCTTTCACCAGCGAAATGGTAACTGCAGACTTGATACTCATGATTCAACAAAGAGACGTTTAAAGTGACGGTCATAAATATTCTCAGTGACATTTTTAGCCACAACCTGCTCGTTGGCCTTCAAGAGATCGGTGTACCGAGCTCCTTCCTTGGCCGCAAGTTTGAAGGAAATATGCAAAAGCTGACGGAAATGCATGTTGAATTCAGGGTGTTCCTGAACGTGTCGCAGCGCATTTGCATATTGCTCACCATTCCAGCCATTAACCTCTTCAGCATCAGGCAACTTATCAGCATCAATATCGATCACTGATGCGTATGGCGCACAGAGGGCATCCACGTTCTCCAGTGCCTTGGTGTAAATTTCCTTGGACAAGGCCAGCCCGTCACCTCCCGCCTCGGCCAAGCCGATCAGTTCTTCCAGCCACGTGGTGCCGGCCGTCTTCACGTGCACCCCGGCGCCAGTGCGGCGAATGGCTGCACCGATAATCGGATAGATGGAAAACTTGTCGCTGCCGCTGTGAACGCTCAGTTTAAGATTTTCAGGCAGGCCATACTTTTTAATGGCATGGGCGATAACAGCCAAGTCATCGTTAAACTCCTTTTCGAACTGCGCCAGATCCCCCACATAATCAACGCCCTTGTTAAAGCGCCCGGTGAATTTCGGCGCAATGGTCTGCAGCTTGACGCCCTCATCAGCCAGTGCAGCCAGAATAATTAATAGCTCCGGTGGGGCCTGAGGCGCATCGGTCTCATCCATGGATACCTCCGCAATGAATTCATTCTTTTTGGATTCGATATGGCGATATATCTTTGCCGCCTCGGCCGCCGCACCCAAATACTTTCCTGCCACCTCCTCAACATACTCGGCAGTGATCTCAAAGGGCTCATCAATACCTTCAATGGCAACCACACCAACCAGTTCAGGGTGTTTTGCCACAAACGCTGCCACCACATCTCCCTCAACGCTCTGGCCAATATAATCGGCCACGTCGATGGTGAAGAAATCAGACGAATCGAGGTATTTATCGACCGTATCCAAATTGATGTGATCAGCATCCACATGCCAGCCTTTGTCCCAACCAAGCGCATCCACGGCTGCTTTCGCCGCATCATAAACGCTTTGAGGCTC
>CAZTTU010000189.1:0-4484 GCA_964616045.1 uncultured Verrucomicrobiota bacterium
ACCAGACCAGTCTGGATGCCATCGGCAACAACTTGGCGAACATCAACACGGTGGCGTACAAGTCCGCACGCATCGACTTTGCGGACACGCTGAACCAAACCTTGCGCGCCCCGACGCCTGATACAGAAACCGGTTCAGGCACCTCAGGCATGCAGGTGGGTAACGGATTGGCCATTAGCGCCATCAAGAATTCCTTTGAGCAGGGTGCCATCAAGCAGACCGGCGTGCGGACGGACTTGGCAGTTGCGGGCGCCGGGTTTTTTCTGGTGAAAGATCCGACCACCAATGAGCTATTTGCCACGCGAGCGGGTGATTTCCGATTGGATAAGAATAGTTTTTTGGTGACCAACGGTGGATTCCGCGTGCAGGGCCTGAATAAGCAGGCTCCAGCGTATACAGCTGATGAAAAGAAGGAAATTGGGGATCTGCAGCTTGATGTTGGAAAATATAGGGAAGATGTAACAGGTATTACCGTAACTCCAACTGTCCAAGAAGATGAAACCACTGAGGAAATAGAATACGTAGCGTCAAAATTGACATTAGCAGATCATGGTTTTTCGACCGGTCAGCAGGTTAAATTCAAGGAGACTGATGAGGGCAAGACAGTTCCGGTTTGCAGTCCAGAGATCACCGTAAGCACGGTATTATATGTGCGCACGACTCTTGGCTCCACCAGCGAATTTTCGCTTCATTCCACGGCCTCCGATGCAGCGGCTGGCACAAATGCGATTAATGTTAGCAGTGCGCCAGGGACATACGACTTAACAGGCGGCGCAAGTATCTCCTCATTCAACGTGGGTGTGGATGGCCAGATAAATATGCTCTTAACCGATGGAACACAGTATAGCCGCGGTCAGGTGCGGATGCAGGATTTTGCGAATAAGCAGAACCTGATGAAGCAGGGCAGTAACCTGTACTCCAACCTTGCTACAGCGGGTGCATTGGGTACCACGGGCACCTCCGCTTCAGCCACAGAAATATTGAGTGGCGCGGAATCACCGGGAAACTCCGGTCTTGGCCGGATTGAATCGGGAGCATTGGAGTTGTCCAACGTTGACATGGCCAAGGAATTTGCGAAGATGATAACGACGCAGCGTGCCTTTCAGGCCAATGCGCGTGTAATTACCACTAGTGACGAAATTCTGCAGGAAATGATGCAGTTAAAGCGCTAAATATAGCGGTATTTTAACCGATTAACAAGGAGTAGACATGGCTGAAGAAGAAGCTCAGGTACCAGAGGAAAACGCAGCTGGCGGTGACGCCGCGGCAGGCGCGGATGCGGCCGCAGAAGAGGGCGCGGCAAGCCCACAGAAAAAGGGCGGTTTTCTGCTGCCATTGATCCTGATGCTATTGGTGGGCGTCGGATCGGCTGCGGGTGTGGGATATATTCTCCTTGGGAAGTTTGAAAAGTTAACGGCCGATATTAAATCCGGTGCAATACTGACCGCTGGAGTTCCCGCCGATGATGGCGCTGCCAAGGATGGTGATGCTGCCGATGGTGGCGGACACGGTGATGATGCTGGCCATGGGGATGATCACGGCGGGGGAGATGATCATGGCGGGGGAGATGATCATGGCGGAGGTGATTCCCATGGAGAAGAAGCCTCCACTGGCGTCTTAGATAACGACAAGCCTGATGAACACGTGCCGATTGTAAATCCGGATGATCCCGGCGGCACTCATAGCGTGGTGGTGAATCCCAAGGGAACCCAGGGGAAGCGGTACATTGTGGTAGATGTTTATATAAAGCGCGATGAACGCAAGGACAAGAAATTCAAGGAACGCGTGAAGGACAACTCAGTGGCGCTCCAGGAAAAAGTTACCCGTGAACTGGAGGCGCTCACTGTTGATGATTTGGTGGGTGTGCAGAGCCGGGTCGTCAAGGCGCGTGTCCGGAGAAATCTGTTAAAGGAATTTAACAGCGTGCTTAAAGTCAAAGGGAATCCCTACCCGGTTGGGAAGATTGTTTTCAGCAAGTGGATAATGCAATAGAGTCATGGCGGGAATATTTAGAGACACGGACATCAAGATGTTCTGCGACATGACGTCGCCGATTCAGGCGGTTAGGGCATATGCTGATGAGCCGGAGGAGGGCGGTGAGAACCTTGAGGGCGGATCGCCCGAAGAGTCCGTGGTATTTTATAGACCCGAGGGCCTGAGGACCGAGGTACCGGCAGGCTCCATCTACACCTACACTGCGGGCAAGCAGGCGGCACTTTCATCGACAGAAGTACACCGTTTTCAGAGCGAAAACGCCAAAATCGTACGTTCTCTGGCAGCTCGTTTGTCCCTGTTTTTGAGGATGGAAATGACGCTGGAACAGGTGTCGCTGGAAGTGGTTGATCTCGCCAAGTATGCCGGTGAATACGCGACTCCCCGGCATATGATTTTGTTTAAAATTAATCCATTGGAGGCCATCGGTGTGCTCGATTTTGCCAAGCCAATGATGCTCACCATCGCCGATCGCATGCTTGGCGGCAAGGCATTCTCTGTGAACCCTGACCGGCCCATTCGCGAAGTCGAGACGGCGTTGCTGGACCAGATAGCGCAGTTGTTTATGCGTGAGTGGAGTAAAGCCTGGCGCTATGAGGAGCCGCTTCGCGCTTCGCTGCTCGGCCACGAGGCCGATCCACTGCATCTTCAGATTGGCGGACCGGAGGATACTTTTTACCACGTCTCAATCGAGGCGAGCTTGGGCGACTGCATCGATCAGATCCAGATGCTTCTGCCGGTGCGCTCCATTGATCCGGTGGTGCGTCATTTGACCCAGGCCACGATGGTGGCCCAGACTGAGGAGGATATTGAGGAGCACGAGGAATATGTGCGTCAGCACTGGAATCCGCTATTCAACAATTTGCCCGTCAAGGTTGTCGCCCAATGGCCGGATATCCCCGTGATGACCCGGGATGTGACGGCTTTCAAGGAAGGGGACATTATTCCGCTGGAGCCCGACCGCCTGCGCCATGTGCGGGTGTCGATGGCCGGCAAACCCAAGTACAACTGTCGACTGGGCAGTCTCGACAAAAAGTGCGCCGTGGAAATTCTCGGTCGCATCATCAAATAGGATTATCTTATGAGTACTGAAACGCAAACGCCCGGACACGACGAACATAATCTTGAATTTCTGATGGATGTCCCGCTTCGGCTTTCCGCCGAATTGGGCAGTTGCCAGATGACCATGGAGGAGCTGCTCGAACTCGGTGTGGGCTCAGTCATTCAACTCGATCAGCCTGCCAACGCCAATGTGGATGTATATGTGAACCAGAAACTGGTGGCCCGGGGCGAGGTGGTTGTGGCTGAGGAGAATTTTGGCATCCGGATCAAGGAGGTGCTTTCCAAGGCAGAAATATAGCCTGAAACATGGCAGAAATGGCCGTGTTTATCCGGCACATTCTGTTGAACTGGTAGTTTTCTTTACATAAAATGGCTTACAAAAGCCATTTTTTTCTCTTTATACCTCATTTTTATGTATGGCACGACATGTGCTGCATGTCGTCGTTGGCAGAGGTCTGTCAAAAGGCAGATAACCGGCATAAATCCCCGTGCGAGGGGTGCCAAGGAAGGTTCGCCGGGATGTCGAAAAAATAACGCCCATGAAGGGCACGAAAATGAAAATACATCGCACGTGCAACAGCCTGCTGGCCGGATTGGCCGGGCTTTTCCTTTTGTTAACCCAGTCTCTTGCGGCGGCGGCTGTGCCGGTGCCAACCGAGGCAAACGCCAGCGCATCCGCAGGCATCGAGGCTTCAAAGGTGTATCATCCGCCCAAGGACGAGCGCACTGTTGCCCCCGGTTCGGTTGGGCTTACCGAGGTGGCCTTAAGGCTATTTGGGGCGCTCCTTTTGGTGGTGGCATTGTTCCTGGGTGGTGCCTGGTTATTTAAGCGGTCAAAATATTTTCATCTGGTGAAGCCGGCGGAGTCGCACCTGAATATTGCCGAGACCAAGAATCTGGCTGCCCGTCACAATCTGCATGTGATCACTTATGGTCATCAGCGTTTTCTCATTGCGGACTCGCCCAGTGGCACGCAGTTTCTCACGCAACTCGAGCAACCACCGTCAGAGGAAGTTGAATCGGACGATTCGGGGACTGGAGATCACAGTGAAGGGGCTTTTGCCGAAAAACTCAAGATGGTGCTTGATGGACCCGAGCGGAAACCCGCGCGTTTTGGTGAACTGGCGCGTAAACTTAAATCACTCTTTGCCCGGAGGGCATCATGAAGGTTTTTCGCTTCATCATATTGCTTTTGTTGTTTGGCTTGTTTGGCGTGGCTCAAGCTCAAGAAGCGCCCGATGCCCCCGTTTTGCCGGAACTTCCTGCGACTGTAGTAGAGGCGCCAGTTGTGCCAATAGAGGTGCAGGCGCCAACCAATGCGCAGCCGTTTGGATTCAACATTGGCCTTAATGTGCCGAGCAAGCCGAAGGAGGTCGACGTAGCCATCCGCATCGTGTTTTTGATCACGCTGCTTACCTTGGCGCCGTCGC
>CAZTTU010000190.1:0-4450 GCA_964616045.1 uncultured Verrucomicrobiota bacterium
CGCCACGTGTACCAGTAATCGGGAAACCCATGGATCATCACCACCAAAGGCCCCTTGCCGAGCGTGGCATAATGAATCTTCACTCCGTTGCTGTCCGCAAAGCCGTGCTTCACCCGTTCGTGCAAGTCGGCGGCCGGAACAGTTTGGTTCAGGTAAAGCAATCCAAGAGTGATTAGAAAGGAAAGAGGTCGGGCTTTCATAATATTGGGTTGCGGAAAACCATTGGCTTATTTGCCTGCTTTCGCAAGACCAAGACTATTTCAGCTCGAAAGAAAAAATGAGGGCTTATTTTTCTGGCGCGGCCAGATAGTTGCGGTGAATCCAGTTTTTGCTGCCGCGTTTGTCGCGGGTTTCAAAGAGAATATGTCGGTCGCCCTTGATGGTGAGTAACTGAGTCTGATCATTAAGATCTTTCTTCATCGGCCTATCTTGTTTCTTATTTTCCAGAAAGGCTTCGAAATCCGCCTGCTTCAGGCGCTTGACCTTTATTTTCTCATCATACTTGGCTACAGCCTCAGTGGCTGCTCCGTTGATGAGCTTGGGCCACAAAGCCTTAAAGAGACCATCCTCCCCGTAAACATCGGCACCTACAATTTTGCCATTGATAGCAACGGCAAAACCGACCGGGTTCCTTTGATTCGTCAGTTGGCGATTCATGTTGTCTTCGTATTCCTTGACTAATTCCTGAACTTTCGGGTTTTCCAGTGCCAACTGGAGGCTGCTGGAGCCACCGGGCAGGGAGGAGTAGGCCAAAATGCTGGCTGCTTGCTGAAACTGGGCTCTTCTTATGACCAGTGACGCTACCTGAGCCCTCTGATCTGTGCTAGGTAGGCCCGTATTGGGATCAATAACCGTTTGATTCGGATCACCGGGAATTGCTGGAGGTGCGAGGATGCCGGCAGACGGGTCAGTTGTGGCAGCGGCAACTGTGACTGGTAGTGTGCTAGGCAAGTTACCGGAGGTGGAAGAACCAACTGAAGGGCTTCCAACTGAAGGGCTTCCAACTGAAGGGCTTGAAACCGCTAGGCTGTAATAGGCCCGGGACTGAGCCACCCCATCCCAGACCAGTTTTTGATTCTTATGGAATTGGGCCGCCAGTTTTATATCACTGCTCGGTGCCGTAAACTTGCTGGCGGAAAAGCGGGCCGCACTTTCACGTCCCCTCTGCGACCAGCGGCCAGCCTCAACACAAAAGCTAGCCAAATCAATTTTCCCTGAGTTTGGCGGGACAATCAGGCTATTGACCAAGTAACGGTCCTGGCGGCCTCCCTTGACAATGTCGCCTGCATTAACGAACACGTATTCGGTTTCAGAGAGGTTTTCGATGGTTAGGTTTTGCACCTCACCAGTTTCGTTGACCCGGGCGATTCCCTTTTCCATTGCCTCCGCCAGCGGCAAATATTTGGCATCCTGGCCGCGCTTCTCCCCATTAATAAAATAGACCTGCAGATTCTTGAAAACAGCATCCTGTCCGGATCCAGAGTGTGACTTAGATGGTTTGGATTGATGATCGCCTCCGGTTTGTTTGGATGCCCCGCCTGAATTGGCTTGGGGTTGATTATTGTTCTGTTGGCTGCAACCAACTCCCGGAATTAGCAACCAGAGGGCGAGCAATAGGTTAATACCTTTCATTATATATTCTTTGTTTGTTGTTACGTATAGAACTATGCCTGTTTCTACGTGTCAAAAGTGGTGTTCTTACAAATCTACGTTATTACTTCGCATGATAATTATACCGCGCTCAAGGAAGGGAACTAACAATTTTTTTGGCTTCCTTATTCCTTCCTGTTTGACGGGAAAACGTCTGATTGTCTCACGGGAAAACAGAGCTGGGCGCGAGGTTTCGTGGTTCTGTCTTCTGCGAAGCCGGGCACCGGATGGGAATGCGACTGCCTTGGTGGATTCGTGTCTTTCGTAATCATTCAATATACACCATTTGGGAAGATATGCGATGCTCTATGTATCATCTTTTCAATGTGTGAGGGATCTTGGCTGAACAATGGAATAATTTTTATGGAAAGGGGCTTGCCGTATCCGTTTGGCCTGCCACAATTCTACTATCGTTTGACAATCAAACTGGTAACCAAGGCAACCCTTATGAATCGTATTACTCGTCGCTCATTTCTCAAGACCTCCGCAGCAGTCTCGGCACTGGCGGTGAATTTTGTTCCCTCACGCGTTTTTGGCGCGAACGATCGGGTGCGTGTTGGTGTGGCCGGCATTAATGGGCGTGGTGGAAGCCACATCGGTGCCTTCACCGGCATGAAGAATGTGGAGATTGCCTACCTGATCGACCCGGACAGTCGGCTTTTTGAAGGGCGAGCCCGTAGCATTGAAAAGAAACAGGGCAAGCGACCTGAATGTGTACAGGATGTGCGCAAGGCATTGGAGGATAAGGACCTCGATGCGGTATCGGTGGCCACCTGTAACCATTGGCATTCGCTCATTGGCATCTGGGCCTGTCAGGCCGGAAAGGATGCCTATATCGAGAAGCCTATTTCGCACAACGTCTACGAAGGTCGCAAGCTGGTTGAGGCCGCTGAAAAGTACAACCGCATTGTTCAGCACGGCACCCAGCAGCGCAGCAGTGGTGGCCGCGCCAATGAAATTCTGGCGGTACAGTCGGGTAAATTCGGCAAGCTATTGGTTAGCAAAGGTTACTGCTGCAAGCCGCGCTGGAGTATTGGCACGAAGAAGACGGGCACGCCTCCCAATGGTTTGGATTTCAACATGTGGCTTGGGCCGGCGCCGGAGCAGCCGTATCACGGAAATCTGGTGCATTATAATTGGCACTGGTTCTGGGATACCGGCAACGGCGACATCGGCAACCAGGGCGTGCACGAGATGGATGTGGCGCGTTGGGCGATTAAGGATGCCACCCTGCCCAAGAACGTGTGGAGTATCGGCGGACGGTTTGGATACAAGGATCAGGGGGAGACAGCCAATACGCAGATGTCGGTATGTGAGTATGACGATGCCATCCTGCTATTTGAAACTCGCGGGCTCGTCGGGAAGAACAAAATCCCGCGTGTTGTGCGCAACGAATATTATACCACCGAAGGCATGATCACCGGTGGCAAGTTCCACCCGAAGAATGGTGGCAAGGCCGTGGGCATCGGCAGCCACGGAGGCAAGGTGCAGCCGGGCGGTCCGTTTGGTAACTTCATCGACTGCGTGCGCAGCCGCAAGCGCGAGAACCTCAATGCTGACGTACTTGAGGGTCATTACTCTTCTGCGCTATGCCACCTTGGCAACATCAGCTACCGCATGGGTGCGCCCGAGGCGTTTGACCTGAAGTCAAAAAAATTCCACAAGAACCAGCAGGTGAGTGACGGTTTTGAGGCGCTGAATGACAATCTGCGCGGCATTGGCTTGGACCTGAAGGATGTGACCTATCAGGTTGGCAAATCGCTGGAGTTTGACCCGAAGACCGAGAGGTTTACTGACGAAGGCGCAAACTCGATGTTGTCACGCGTCTACCGCAAGCCCTTTGTGGTGCCGGACAAAGTCTAACTTTCTGGAGTATCCCCAGAAGACATCCAACAGCTCATAACGTGCGGTTATTCCAAGGAGTGATCCTCTGGAATATTTCGACTACGCCACCATAGCCAGAGCATTTGCGCGAGGCTACCCAGGGTCAGGGCACAAACCGCCGCGTTGAGGCCGGGCATGCTTTGTTGTTTTACGACCAGATAGAGAAAGATGAACAGGGTGCTGGTGAAAAAGATCACCGCTTCAGTGACGGGCTTGCTGCGCTTGGCATGCACGAGGATGCCTTCAAAGTAACAGCCCCAAGTGGTGATGGCGGGTAGAAACACGGCAAACCAGAGGGCGGATTTTCCGAGCAGGGCCAACTCGGGTTTCAGGCCGATAAATTTCAGGAACCACACGTCAATGAGCGGGGTGAGGCACAGGATCAGGATGGGGGCCGAGAGAACGAGACTTAAGGTCATGGCAAAGCGTCGAAGTTGTTTTCGGCCATCGGGATGATCCAACAGAGTAATCACCACTTCACTATAGGCGATACCTGCAGAACGCAGCATGAAGATGAGGCTGTTTAAGGTGGGCCACACCGCCAGTGTCATTAAGGGAACGGGCAACTGGCTCATGGAACGCGTGAGGATTGGTTGACCCAAAAGGCCAATAGTAGGGGCAAAGGCGATGGGCAGGTAAAATAAAATTACCTCGCGCATGGTGATCAAGGGTTCCTTTGCTTTGGCTTCCTTCAAGGGGCCTTGCAGGATGGGTTGCACTTTCCAGCGAATGTAGAGGGCCTCGGCAATCACGCCCACGGCCACAGCCGAGGTAGCCACCACAATGCCCTGATATTTGGCCAACGTGAACCCGATGGCGAGTATGATGGCATCGGCAACCAGGCGTACTGCAGTGCCCCAGCCGACTTCACTGGCTTTACCAAAACGAATGAGGACACCCTGATGAAAACGCCGAT
>CAZTTU010000191.1:0-4439 GCA_964616045.1 uncultured Verrucomicrobiota bacterium
GGCCAGAGGAACGCCGTACACGCTGGCTGGCCGCGCACAACCGCGTGCCCGCCGCCGCGCGCAAGAGTGAACTGGGCACCTGGATGATCCGCAGTACCGACGGCGGAGTGACATGGAGCCCGCGCTATGACTCTCTGGTGAATAGCCCGCACGGTCCCGTGAACCTGAAGGATGGCCGCGTGCTGTATGCGGGTAAAAATCTGTGGCGCAAACCGGAGAAGACGTGGATCGGCGTGTGCGAATCCAAGGATGACGGCCAATCATGGAAGCGCCTCGCGCAAATCCCCACACGCAAGGGTGATGACCCCAAGAACTATCACGAACTGCACGCGGTGGAGGCAACCAACGGCAACCTCATCGTGCAGATCCGAAACCACAACAAGAAAAGCGCCGGTGAAACGTTGCAGACTGAGTCCAAGGACGGCGGCAAGACCTGGAGCGAGGCCCACAGTATTGGCGTGTGGGGGTTGCCCTCGCACCTGTTGCGCCTGAAGGATGGACGCCTCCTGATGAGCTATGGTCACCGACGCAAACCCTACGGCAACCAGTCCCGCGTGAGTGATGACCACGGCGAGAGCTGGAGCGAGCCCATCACAATTTCCGGCGATGGCGCAGGGGGTGACCTCGGCTACCCCTCCACTGTGCAGCTTGAGGATGGCTCGCTGATTACAGTGTGGTATGAAAAGCTCGCGAAAAGTTCATTGGCCGTGCTCCGGCAGGCGCAGTGGACCTTGAGTTGACACATGGGCGATGCCAGCCTCAACGATCAGCTCAAACGCTATTTCGGATTCGATTCGTTCCGACCGTTGCAGAAGGAGATCATCCGCACCGCGCTTGATGATCGTGATGCCTTTGTGCTGATGCCCACTGGCGGCGGTAAATCGCTCTGCTATCAACTGCCGGCGTTAATGCGAGAGGGGCTCACAATTGTGGTTTCGCCGCTGATTGCGTTGATGAAAGATCAGGTGGACGGGCTCCAATCGGCAGGTGCGCCAGCGACGTTTCTCAACTCCACACTTGGCGCGGAGGAATCACGCAGTCGATTGGCCCGACTGCATCGCGGCGAATATCGCCTGCTCTATATCGCGCCCGAACGGTTGATGCTCTCGGGCACACTGGATATGCTCGAGAGTTGGAAGCCGGAGTGTATCGCCATCGACGAGGCCCATTGCATCAGCGAATGGGGCCATGATTTTAGGCCTGAATATCGCCGATTGGCCGAGCTGCGCGGCCGCTTTGGGCAGATTCCCATCATGGCCCTCACCGCCACCGCCACCGAGCGTGTACAGGCGGATATCGTGAGCCAACTGCGACTCGATAGCCCCGGGTGCTTCGTTGCCAGCTTCAATCGTGCCAGCCTCATTTACCGCGTCCTGCCGCGTCAGCAACCACTGCGACAGGTGTTATCCATCATAAATAATAATCCGGGTGAAAGCGGCATCGTGTACTGTGCCAGCCGCAAAGGCACCGAGCAACTGGCGGGGCGTTTGGAGGAAAACGGCATCAAGGCGGCCGCCTATCACGCGGGCATGGACGCCCGGAAACGCGAACGCAACCAGGAGGCATTCATTCATGATAACGTGCATGTGATTTGTGCCACCATCGCTTTTGGCATGGGTATCGACAAGCCGGACGTGCGGTTTGTAATTCACCATGACCTGCCAAAAAACATCGAGGGCTATTATCAGGAAACCGGCCGTGGCGGCCGCGATGGGTTGCCAGCCGAATGCGTGCTACTCTTTAACCCCTCGGATGTGACGAAGCAGACCGGCTTCATTGAGGAAAAATCCGATGAGCAGGAACAAGCCATTGCGCGTCATCAACTGCAACAGATGGTGCACTACGCCGAAAGCCGTGAATGCCGAAGGCGCGGGTTGCTTGATTATTTTGGCGAAACATTTGATGAGACCAATTGCGGTGCCTGTGACAACTGCCTCGAGCCCAAGGAAACTTTCGATGGATCCGAGGTGGCCAAGAAATTTCTCGCGTGCATTTACCGCGTGCAGCAGCACAGTCATTTCAGTGTGGGGATGAATCATATTGTGGATGTGCTTTGCGGTGCCGACACGGAGAAGATTCGGCGCTGGAGCCATGAGCAGTTGAGCACCTATGGTATCGGCAAAGAATTTGGCCGATCCGAATGGAAGGCGATTGGGCGTGAATTGTTGCGACTGGAATACGCCTTCCAAACGCCAGGTCGCATGAGTGTGCTGGAGCTGACCGAGGAAGGCGCCCACTGGCTGCGCAACCCCAACAGGTCCACGCTGGAACTGACCCGCCCCGCGCCAGTCGTGCAGCAGAAAACTACCGGGACTCGAAAACCAAAGGTGGGCGACCTTAAGTGTGATAAGGCACTCTTTGAGCAGCTGCGGATGCTGCGGCGAAGCTTGGCTGATGACCGGGGTGTCCCCGCTTACATCATCTTTAGTGATGTCGCTCTGCGACATATGGCCCGTGAGTATCCTGCCACTCTATCGGCTTTCGGCCTCATCAACGGCGTCGGTGAAAAGAAGCTCAATGAATTTGGTGAAGTGTTTACCAAAGAGATCGCCTTATACCTTGAGACCAATCCACCGCAGGAATTTGGGTGAGGATGATCCTCTCAACTTGGGTTAAAATGGTTCAGTTTTTTGTGGCCAACCAGTGGATCTTTAGTGTAGGCTAATCCTTCTCAACCAACGTATGCCCTGCTTTTTCAGGGTTACTGGGAAAAACTGAAAAAACAGAAATACGAAACCAACCATAATACTCATGAAGAAATACCTTATTACACTGGCCGTGATGGCTCTGGCTATCGGCGGTTCAATCAACTTCGCTGGCTGCGCACCCTCTGGAGATCACTTAACGGGCGATACAAAGGGCGAAAATGCCGAGCCCGTAATGAGCGAGGAAGAAGGAAACAAAAAAGCTGAATCCGGCGAGGAAGCTGCCGGTGGTGACGATGGTGGAGAAGAAAAGGGCGGAGAAGAGAAAAAGTAAGAGATTTCTCTCTAATAATTGTTCATGCGCCGTCCCCTTGGACGGCGTTTTTTTTGCTGGTTTTGACTGTTTGATGGTCAGATTTTCCAGTTGTTTATGCAGAAATAGTCCTATTCTGTTCAGATTGCGTGGAAATTCACTTCGGTTGCGTGGGAATTGTGCTCATCAGGCAAACAAGGCTTAAAAACCACCTAAAACAGTCGGGTTTCTCTTTGGCACGGTGTTTGCTAAATGGCCATTAGTTAATTAAACCGCGCTGAAAGAAGCCCGGGCAACAGCCCAAGCAACTGGAGCGCACAACCCAACATGGAGAAAAATAAAATGAAGAAAAACCAAAAGGGATTCACCCTTATCGAGTTGTTGGTGGTTATCGCCATCATTGGTATTCTCGCAAGCATGCTGTTGCCCGCCCTGGCTCGCGCCAAGGCCAAGGCCAACCGCGTGAAGTGCGTGAATAATATTGGCAACGTGTACAAGGCCGGCTTGGCCTTTGCCCAGGACAATGGCGAGCGTCTGCCCTGGCAGTTGACCTCCAGTGGCGTCCGCAACCATTTCTGGGCTGGTGCCACGGCACGTCATCAGTATGGACGGCAACCAGCAAACTGGATTAATGGTCGAGGAAACGAAGTAACCGATTACTGGAAGTCCCGTTATGCCGCTGGCTGCTATGCCCTCTCTTCCATGAAGGCTGAGCTGGTGACACCGAAGATCCTTGCCTCTCCCTGCGATGCCACCCGCGCTGCGGGCAGCGAAGTCGCACAGGAAAACTGGTCGACATATGACGCCAAGAACCGTTGGGGTGGCGGAATCACCGAACTGGGTCGGGGATCAAGTTATACGCTCGTTCGCGGTGCGGACTCCAAGCGCCCATCCTCAGTCTACTCTACAACCCGGAACTGGAGTGGCAACGACCTCAGGGGCGGCAGATGGCGCGGTTCCGACAGTGATGTGAACGATTCTCGCACCATGTCTGGTTTGACTGCCTCTCAAGGCCAATCCGTGACAATGGATGGTGGCGCCAGGCAATCCACCAATGCTGACTTCAGCGGTCAAGGCACGATGACCAAGGCTGCAGCAACCGCCACCGGCGGCATTGCCACAGGCAGGACCAGCACCCGGATCATCCGCGGCTCTGGCCTCTAAGCCTGACCGAACGAAACAAATCACAAGACGCCCCAACAAGGGGCGTCTTTTTTTGTGTTCTTTCCGGTTCCGTACGTTTATGTGGCTCTAAATTGAAGCGGCCATTCACCATGGCCTAGTTGAAGGAGTTACTTCTTTTGCCGCTTGTTATTGTAGTTCGCAGCGCCAGGCGCGTTCTTTTTAGGAAACCATTTGGCCAGCTCTTTCTTTAACTCCGCGTGTTGGGGTTGGCCGGCGAGATTTTTCCATTCGTTGGGGTCGGTCTTGTGATCGTAGAGTTCCTCAGTTCCATCTCCGTACCGGATATAGCGCCACCG
>CAZTTU010000192.1:0-1308 GCA_964616045.1 uncultured Verrucomicrobiota bacterium
GCCGCCAATGGCAGAAATACCATCGCGCCAATAGCCACCCATTTGGCAATTTTTTTTGAATTCTCGCTATTATTCACAGATTCAGGACACTCAAAGCCTGCAAGCCGTCCATGTTGGACGGTCAGCAATTGCCTCGCGCCCTCACATATTTGACGTTTTCCAGAAGGAAGTGGTTACAGGTTCCTGCAATAGCCACTTTGATGAAATTGGTCCCGGTCTACCGCGTGGTGTTGGACTCTAATCCGATTTGGGCTCATCTCGGATTTATCCGGCTTTGTTTTTATTGGCTTGCAGACCATGTTTCTTGTTGTTGCCGACAACCTCCACACACGCGGTTTCCCGGGGTAAAATTTCTTTTGGTTCAAATGCTAGGGCTCTTTAGTTGCCAGTTTCTGTTCCTTTCGCTTTCATGTTGAGATGGCATATTTTTTACTTTCTATTTAACGTATCATGGGCTCGTGGCTAAATCTGCCCGACTTTTTTCTCTTCTCCCCACGAGAATCGAATAGTTAACGGGGAAAATTCATCTTTGCTCGGAATTCCGTGCCACAATGGCGGCGGTTTCATTAATCACCCGGACATTGTCAGCTTGATTTGCAATCCCTGTGGGAACGCCGTTGTATTTCACGTTGGGATTGGAAAAATGTCCGATCCGGCTGCCTGGGGCATAGGCCATGATAGTGCGGTATTGGCGGGTCTTTCTCCCGTCGCTCGCATTAAATCGCCAGCCATAACCGTGGTTATCCATGGACTTTCCAGAACCTGGATCGCCCTTGGCATGCTGACAGCCAAGGTTGTGACCGCACTCGTGAGCCAGCACCGTGTAATAGAGCGCTCTGCCGCCAACAACGTTGAACCCCAAACGCGGTGCTGGCGATTTGCGATTGAGCAGGAATCCCATGCCGGCAACACGCCCGGGAGCTTTTCCTGTAACCAAGGTGACTAGATCGGCCTTGTACTGTTTGCGTAACTCAGCCACCTGTTTCTTTAATTCTGTCTTACGGAAGGACATGTTGTATAGGTCGGAGGACATCTTGCCCTCGGACGTATAGTTGACTTGGCCGGCGTGGACGAGGTTGAGATGCGCTTTTATTTCGCTGTCGGAAAAAACCCTGTTGGAGCGGCTTACTGCCACGTTGATGCGTGCCTTGATGCCCCTCTCGCCACCGAACATCTTTGCTGCTCCCGGCGTGTAGACCACCATCAGGTCAATGCGCGCGTCTCCGCTGGAGAGGCTGCTGCTTGGCTTCTTCGAACTTGGCTTCTTCGAACTTGGCTTCTTCGAACTTGGCTTCTTCGAACTTGGCT
>CAZTTU010000192.1:1408-4413 GCA_964616045.1 uncultured Verrucomicrobiota bacterium
GAACTTGGCTTCTTCGAACTTGGCTTCTTCGAACTTGGCTTCTTCGAACTTGGCTTCTTCGAACTTGGCTGGGTCTTGTTATTGATCTCGATCCGAGTTGTTCCAGATTTTCGAGGGGAATACACAAAATTTCTGGAAAGTCGAGAACTACGCAAAATATGCCGGGTCGTCTCCTGTGCGGTGAGATCGTGCAGCGCAAGCGTTGCCCCCATCACGATGATTGTCCCAATGATACTGCTCTTATTCGTGCTCATGTTCTTGTGGTATTGCCCTTAATATTCGTTCTCTCCGTCTACTGCTTGCCTGACTGAATCTTGTGATTGATCCCGGTCCGCTGCGTGGTGTGAATCTTCGATCCGATTTGGGCTATACCGGATTTCCCCGGATTTTTATTTTTGGCTTGCAGACCATTTATCTTATCTTCGCCGGTGGCCCACACACGCGCGGTTTCCCGGGGTGAAATCTTGTTGCCGCCGCCAGGCAAGCGCATGCCAAGGAGTTTCAAGTTGCCCCACAGTGTCCGGGCGGCCAGTCGGTCGACCCCGCCGTCATATTCCACCACCATGCCCTGTGGCAAATCCTTCGGCCGTTCGCCGTCACAAGATCCGCAATCCAGCACACCCGTGGTAAAATCTACTTCCGCCGTACGATGCACACCCGGTGCCACATAATTGACTGTAAACAGGCGACCGTCAGCCAGTTCCACCGAACCTGCCACCGCGCCGTCCACCTCCGAGAACACCGCCACGCTCCCCGGTTCACCCATCACCGTGCCTTGGCTCAAAAGACTGCCGTCCCCGTTTGACTGCACGCCCTCGACTTCAATCGTAAGCGACACCCCATCCACTGGACTGAAACCAAAATGTCCGCCAACACGGAACAACTCTGCCTGACCCGCCTCACTAAAACTCACCAACTTTTGCGCCTTGGCCACAGGATCCTTCCGATGTTCGGGTATGGTTACACCACTGAGCGGCACGATCAATTGTGGCGCATCATCGCCCGGAAGCAGAATCCTCCACGCCGAAGTTGTGAGTGCTGCTGCCAAGCATATAATCAGGGAAAATCGTTTCTTCATATCTCTCAACACCCTCTAGAGGTTTCGCCAGACACATCTACATCGTGATTGTGGAGCGTTTTCTTACAGGGAATTGCAAAATATGTTCACCTGCCTCAAAATCGCACCGTTCGATCAAATTATACCAAAAAATGATGCTAATTGTTCATGTTCACGTTCATGTGAAGGAAGGCTGCGAGGATGCGTTTCGCGCGGCTTCGCTTGAGAATGCGCGCAACAGCGTGCAGGAACCCGGTGTGGCACGGTTTGATGTCTGCCAGCAGAATGATGATCCCACGCGATTCGTTCTAGTGGAGGTATATCGCGATGAGGCTGCGCCCGCAGCGCACAAGGAAACCGCCCATTACCTGACCTGGCGCGATACCGTGGCCGACATGATGGCCAAGCCGCGGCAGGCGGTAAAGTTTTCCAACTGCTTCCCTGACGACGATGACTGGTAGGGTTGCTTTTGAGTTTGCAACAGCAAACCGGATTCTCTTCGGCAAAGGCAAACTGGCCGAGGTCGTGCCGGCGGCGAAGGCCCTTGGTCGGCGTGTGCTTGTGGTCACAGGCAAATCCGTGGAACGCGCACAACCACTATTGGATTTGCTCACGAATATCGAGTGCGTGACCCACCCGATTCCCGGCGAACCCAAGATTGCTGATGTGCAATCGGGCATGGACGCTGCAGCCGGCTGCGAAGTCGTTATAGCCATTGGCGGCGGCAGCGCGATTGATGCGGGCAAAGCCATCGCGGCACTCTTGAGCAATCCCGGTGACCCATTCGATTATCTGGAGGTAATTGGCAAGGGACGACCGTTAAAGAACGCCCCGCTGCCTTTCATTGCCATTCCTACAACCGCCGGCACTGGCGCAGAAGTCACGCGCAATGCCGTGCTGGCCTCGCCCGAACACAAGGTCAAGGTGAGCCTGCGCCATCCCTTAATGTTGCCGCAACTTGCAATTGTCGACCCGGAACTAACTTACGGCCTGCCGCCGGCCATCACCGCCACGACCGGCATGGATGCCCTCACCCAACTCATTGAGCCCTTCACTTGCAGGCGCGCCAACCCGTTCACTGACGCCATTTGTCGTGAGGCTATCCCGCGTGCCGCACATGCCCTGCGCCGCGCCTTTACCGGCGATAATGAAGCCGCGCGTGAAGACATGGCTTATGCCAGCTTGAGCGGAGGCACTGCGTTGGCCAATTCAGGCCTTGGCGCAGTGCATGGTTTTGCCGCGCCCATTGGAGGCATGTTCGATGCCCCACACGGCGCAGTCTGCGCGGCATTGCTGCCTCATTCCTTTGCCATCAATGCCAAGCATGCGCCCAAACGATTTGGTGAGGTTGCCCAGATGCTTGGCACTGATGATGGCGCAACTTGGTTGCGTGAACTGGCGAGCGACCTGCAAATTCCCGGGCTAGCCGCTTACGGCATCACGGATGATGATTTTCCAGTCATTATCGGAAAGGCCAAGTGCGCCAGCAGCATGAAGGCAAATCCCGCGAAACTCACCGATGATGAACTGGCGGAAATTCTGAGAGCCGCGTTATAAAGCAAGTCAGCCAAGCGCGTTGATAAGGCGTTTTTCTCTGTTTCAAATAATGGCATGTTCGCTTCTAGCCTATTGAAGCCATTGAGAATTCCGTTGCCGTTACCGAGGGTGATCGATGGAATTGGTGGCGGAAGCAGCAAAATGCTTGAACATTCAGCCGCAGAGAATGTGTCCCACACCATTAACCAGGGGGCTGATTTTCAAGTGGTGTCTTCTCTGTTCTTTCACTGGTATTCCCCGGCAAGATCTCTTGGCCGGGCTGCGAGAATCAGGGAAACCAGCTTCCCAAACTCGCTCGATTTCACACTGCCTTTTTCCTTAAAGGTGTTCACCCGGTGCACGATTACCAGGTCCCATTGGGGCACCACCAGGACCTTGTGGCCGCGAAATC
>CAZTTU010000193.1:0-4409 GCA_964616045.1 uncultured Verrucomicrobiota bacterium
CCTTTCGCTTTAGCAGCCTCGACATGCGCCTGACCGGCGTGAAAGGCGAAGTCATTGAGGATATTCTGGCCTAGCATCCTGTTCGCGATTGCCTTCGCTGCACCGGGTTTTGCCGCGAAAAAAGGCGGGGCGGACTGGTGGTCACTTCAACAGGTAAAACGGCCCGAATTACCGCCGGTCAAAAACGCGAAGTGGGTACGTAATCCAATCGACGCATTTGTACTTTCGAGACTGGAGGCAAACGGCCTGCTGCCCGCACCGGAAGCCAGCAGGCGCACTTTAATTCGGCGGTTAAGCTATGATCTTACTGGACTTCCTCCATCACCGGAGGAAGTCCAGGCTTTCCTTACCGACAAGGCCCTCAATGCATACGAAAAGGTAGTGGATCGGCTACTCGACTCACCTCATTACGGTGAACGTTGGGCCCGGCATTGGCTAGATGTGGTGCACTTTGGCGAGAGCCACGGCTTTGAATACAACCAGCCCCGAAATAATTCCTGGCCATATCGAAACTGGGTAATCCGAGCACTAAATGCCGATATCCCCTATAACCGATTTGTGAAAATGCAGATTGCGGGCGATATGATTGAGCCGGGCTCAGCGGACGGCATCATCGCCCTTGGCTGCTTGGTCACCGGCCCGCACAACACAACCCGCCCCTCTAACGACACCATGCGCAAAACAATGCGACAAGATGAGGTGGAAGATTTGGTGGGCATGGTAGGCCAGACATTTCTCGGCCTAACAATCAACTGCGCGCGCTGCCACGATCACAAGTTTGATCCAATTTCGCAGAAGGACTATTACGCAATGGCCGCCGCGCTCTCCGGCATAAATCCAGGCGACCGCGATCTTCGAGGCTTGGCCAATGGCGCCGATGTTGCCGCTCTGCAAAAACTCCGAGCGCAGGAATCCCATTGGTTGAAGGAAATTACCAGCATTGAAGACCCCGTTCGTAATAAGCTACTGAAATCCGCTCAAAAATCAGGGCGTAAAGGCCCTACCCCACCCCGCCCCGATGCAGCGTGGAATTTCACCGCAGGATTGACTGATACCATCGGTAATCTGCCTGTGTTATTAAAAGGTTCAGCCAAGCAAAATGTAGAAGGCCTAATTCTCGATGGCCGCGGATTTGCCACCACCAAACCGCTGCCCTTTGACATAGCCGAAAAGACCCTCGAGGTTTGGGTAAAGCTCAAGGACCTGAATCAACGCGGTGGTGGCGCGATTACGCTTCAGGATAATCAGGGTGTTGTTTTTGACTCTATTGTCTTTGGAGAACGCGAGCCAAAACGCTGGATGGCAGGTAGCAACGGGTTCACGCGCACCAAGTCCTTCACCGGAAGCGAGGAGACGAAGGCGGCAAATCAGCCCGTACACGTGGCGATTGTTTATCGCGCAGACGGTTCTATCACCGGATATCGCGATGGCAAGCCCTACGGCAAGACATACAAAACTGGATTCCAGAAATTTTCCGCCAGCACCGCGCACCTCGCCTTTGGCATTCGCCATGGCACCGGTGCAGGCAATAACCGCATGCTTAACGGCTTTATCACAGGGGCGCGCTTTTACGCTCGCGCCCTCTCGGCAAAAGAAATAGCCGCCTCGGCAGGTGTCGGCACCATCACCATAAGCGAACGTGAACTCGCTACGGCCCTGACACCGACGCAACGCGAGGCGCGGGCACAGCACGCCAGGCAACTTGTAACCGTGCGCTCAGAAATTCAGGCCATCACCGCCAAGGCTCCGCAGGCAGCGCGGGTGTATTCAGTGGTTTCTCGCAATCCTGAAGCAACACAGATTCTTGACCGCGGCAGCGTCCTAAAACCAATAGGTGCTGTGATGCCCGCGGGTATTGACGCCATCAAGTCCGTCAAATCCGATTTTGGCTTAAGCAACAAAGCATCAGACGGGCAACGCCGTAAAAAGCTGGCCGAATGGATAACAGATCCTGCAAATCCACTTTTCGGACGCGTGATGGCCAATCGTATTTGGCATTATCATTTTGGTGCGGGACTAGTGAACACGCCCAACGACTTCGGCTTCAGCGGCACGAGGCCATCGCACCCGGATTTGCTTGATCATTTGGCCAATTTTTTCGAAGAGAAAAAGTGGAGTATGAAAACGCTACACCGATACATCGTTACCTCGGCAACCTACCGGCAGGATTCCCGATCCAACCCCGAAGGCATGGCGACTGACGCTGGCAATCGACTGATCTGGCGCGTGAGCCCGAGGAGACTGGCAGCGGAGGAATTGCGCGACGCGATGCTAGCTGTTTCCGGGCAGCTCAACACGCAACTGGGCGGAGCGGGCTATCGCGATGTTCGGGAATACAAGTTTAAAGGCAGTCACTTCTACGATATCATTGAACAGAACAAAGCTGAGCAATTCCGGCGCACGATCTATCGATTCAGCCCGCGTGGCGCCCGACGCAACCTGCTCGATACATTCGATTGTCCGGATTCCTCCGCCTTGGCACCGGATCGGGCCGCCACCACCACCCCTCTACAATCACTAGCGTTAATGAACAACCGCTTCGTGTTAAGCCAGTCAGTTTTTTTTGCCAAGCGGCTATCTGAAGATGCCGGAGAAGACATTAGGGCTCAATTGACTTTGGCTCACGAACTGGCACTCAACCGACCGGCCGACCCGAAGGAACTTGCCTTGGCCGAAGCATTCATCGCGAACCACGGTTTGGACGCGTACTGCCGCGTCTTGTTTAACACCAACGCATTCCTGTACGTACGATAAAGCATGAATATCACCGGCGATATCTCACGGCGCGAAATGCTTGAGTGGTCCACTTGGGGCTTAACGGGGGCCGCCTTGACCAGCCTCGCACAGGCAGGTCCGCGTCCGCCGACCAGCCATTTCCCCGCGCGTGCCAAGCGCGTAGTGCATGTAGTGCTGATGGGCGGGCTGAGTCACATCGATTCATTTGATTACAAACCCGAGTTGGAAAAGTTTCACGGCAAGCCGTTGCAATACAAGGAACGCCCGGCGACATTTTTCAACCAGATCGGTCTTATCCGAAAAAACGATTGGCCGTTCCGCCAACACGGCCAGAGTGGTCTTTGGGTTGCAGACCTGTTCCCTCATCTTGCCACGTGCGCCGACGAGCTGGCGGTGGTGCGCTCAATGGTTAGCACCTCGGCCAACCACACGCCGGCAACCTTCGAGGAGTTAACCGGTTTCCAGCTGAATGGTTTCCCCACAATGGGCTCGTGGGTGTCTTACGGTCTTGGTGCGGAAACTGACAACCTCCCAACCTATGTCGTGTTGCCCGATGCCCGTGGTTACCCCGCTGGTGGCACCATCAACTGGTCCAATGGTTTCCTACCCTCGGCACATCAAGGCGTGGCATTTGGCAACGGCGACCAGATCATTCCGGACTTGAATCCAGCCCAGCCTATTCCTGCCAATACCGAGAGCGCCAGTCGTCGACTTTTGAATGCGTTGAACCTGAATGACCAAGACCGGTTTGGGACTGAGGATGCGCTTGCGGCCCGGATGAAAAGTCACGAGCTGGCTGCCCGCATGCAACTAACCATACCAGAGGTGGCAGACATGGACCGTGAATCTGCTGTAACGCGAGAGAGTTACGGACTCAACAAAAATGAAACGAAAGACTTCGGGCGCAACTGCCTAATGACTAGGCGCTTGCTGGAGAAAGGCGTACGATTTGTGCAGCTCATTTCCGGCGGCTCCTTTGGCTCTCCTCGCATCAACTGGGATGGCCATGAGGACATGCGCCGCAACCATAACCGTGAAGCCGCCCGAATCGACCAGCCCGTAGCCGCACTCATCAAGGATCTCAAGGCAAGGGGCATGCTCGAGGATACGCTGATCCTTTTCACCAGCGAATTCGGCCGCACCCCATTTACTCAAGCAGGCGGCTCCAAGCTAGGCACGGGCCGCGACCACAATATGTACGGGTTCAGCCTCTGGATGGCTGGCGGAGGCGCGAAAGGAGGCACCGCCTACGGCAGCACCGATGAAATCGGCTGGAAAGCGGCTGACAAGCCGGTGCACTGGCATGACTTCCACGCCACCGTACTCCACCTTCTCGGCATGGATCACGAGCGCCTAACATTCTATCACAATGGAATACAGCGACGCCTAACAAATGTCCACGGTAACGTAATTAAAGATATCATCTCATAATTCAAAATAAAATATATCCTTGGAATAGTACTTGTATCGTTTTTTGCCCCCATCCTCTAGGCAGCGGACAAGAAGCCTCTAAAAGTCTTCATCTTGGCTGGCCAGTCGAACATGGAAGGCAAGGGTTTTCCTGAGCCCTTGGCCTGGCAGGTCTCACAGAAAAAATACCGGGAGCGATATACACACTTCATCAAGGATATCCTCGTCTAGGGTTTTGCAGAGATCGCTGCCTTCAATACAGC
>CAZTTU010000194.1:0-4405 GCA_964616045.1 uncultured Verrucomicrobiota bacterium
CTCCCGCGTTTGCCAGCTCGTTGCAAGGGCTTGGGGTCAAAGAAAATCCGTCCCCGCTCAAGTGTGCCATCGGCCTGCAGATTAAAGGCGTGAATCCGGGTGTTCGGGCCGCTCTCAGCGACGTAAAGAATTTTTTCATCCGGCGATAACGCGATGCCATTGGGGTAGGCGATCTTCTTAGTAAGTAGTTTTACTTCGCCGTCTTTGGTCAGAAGATATACACCCTGGAACTGCAGTTCTTTTTTTGGGTCTTTCAATTTGCCTTCCAGGCCGTAGGGAGGGTCAGTGAAATACAGATCGCCATTCTTGTTGTAGCAGGCGTCGTTCGGGCTATTAAATTTTTTGCCCTTAAAATTGTCAGCCAATGTCTCGAAAATCGGCTTTGGATTTCGGATAGAAATACCGAGCCGCGCAATACGGCGGTCGCCGTGTTGGCAAAGAACGAGGCGGCCAAAGCGATCCATTAGCAGACCGTTGGAACCGGGCTCACCGGCGCGTGGCGTGGAGTCGGTATAGCCGCTGGGATGTAAAAATTCCTGTAGGCCTTCATCCTCACTCCATTTGTAGATCTTGTTGGGCGGAATATCGGAAAAGAGAACATACCGACCATACTTCACCCACACCGGTCCTTCCGCCCAGTCGAAGCCATCGGCGAGCTGTTCGATTTTTGCATCAGGGGCGATGAGGTGATTGAGCGCCGAATCCAGCTGCTCGACTTCACCGAGAGTGGGATACGTTTTTCCGTTCAGGGTGCGAGGCGTGTCGCCGATTTTGCCTTCGTTGTCTGGGTTTGGTATTTCGCAGGCGGAAAAGATAAAAGCGGCGAGAGCGAAGATAATGGAAAAATATAAATTCATGGACGCTGTCGAAACGATACTTGGGTTGAGGAGGTGTGCAAGCCAAACTCTATTCGCCTACCTTGAAGCAAATGAGTTCTCGGCTATTCCGGACATAGAGTTTGCCGTTGGCGAGCGCGGGGTAGGCGCGGACGGTGGCACCCATGAGTTGGACGCGGGCTGTGGGGCGGAAAGCGGCGGGTGAAGCAGGCGCGCGCAGCAGTTCGCCGCGTTCGGTGAGGATGAGCAGTTCCTTGCCGGCGAGCATCACGGTGCCTGCACGCAAGCCAGGGAAGCTCCATTTCATTTTGCCGGTTTTCAACTCCACACATCGCAGTTCGCAGCCACCAATATCCGCGCGTCCGTGGAAGCCGTAGAGATGGCCCTCGCACAGCACGCAGGTGGCATACTGGTTGGACATTACATCGTTGCGTGCCCAAACGGTCTCGGTGCGGTTGTCCTTCACCGCTATCAATGCTCCACCCTTATTATAGCTGGTGGAAATAAAAACGAGATTTCCGCTAACCAGCGGGGTTGCGGCGTTGACCGACGCGCTAATGGTCGGACGCCACGGAAACTTATACAGCGTCTTGCCAGTTGCTGCTTCCACCGATTCAAGTCCCGTCCGAGTGAAAAATAATGCCTGCTCCTTGCCGTCAAGTTGAGCAATTATGGGCGAGGAATAGCTTGTGTTATCTCTTGAGGTGTTCCAGTGCAACTTCCCATTGTGGGCATTAAGCGCAATGATGCCGGCATTATCTTTGCCACCGATATTTAGCAGCAGGCGCTTGTTGTGGATCAGTGGAGAGCACGCCATGCCAAAAAAACCTAGGTTGGCGCCAAACTGTCGGCGTGTGTCCACGCGCCAAATTGTTTTGCCCGTTTTCAAATCCAGTGCCACTACAATTCCACTTGCTCCCATTGTATAGACGCGTCCGTTCGCAATTGCTGGTGTCCCGCGTGGGCCGTCATCTTTGCCGAACTGGTCGCGGAAGTCGCAGGCATATTTATAGGTCCAAAGCGGTTTGCCGCTGGGCGCTTCGTTGCAGTCGATAATTTCCATGCCTTGCTTACGATGGAAAATAATGACACGCCCTTCGTCAACCACCACGCCACTCCAGCCGCTTCCAATTTTCTTGCCCCAAATTTTTCTGGGGCCTTCAGCAGGCCAGATAGAGAGGGCCTTGCCTTGGTAGGATCCATCACGGCGAGGACCGAGGAATTGCGGCCAGTCTTCGGCGAACAGGGAGGTCGTGAGGACTAGTAGAAACACAAGAAATTGTCGCATGCCGCAGCATAACAAAGTGGGTGAGTGATGAGTAGAGAATATTGATTGGTTACAACACCCACATGCAAATCAACGCTCCGATAAGGCTGATACCCACCAACCACCAGAACCAATGCAGGCTGTGCGGAATGAGTACAGGTTTGTCATCACCGAATTCACTCTCGATGAATTTATCATAGTCGAAATTCTCGTCGGGAAGATCAAGGCCTTGTGTGTGGATGTTTTCGTTCCAGCCGGAGTGTTCATCGGCACCGCATTCGGGGCAAACGTTGGCGTTAGGTAAAATATCCGCACCGCAGTTTACGCAGGTTTTCGGTGGCATTTAACCCATGCCGGCGTATTCCTCGTCGGTCTTGAGGTCCATGCCCATCAGCACATAGTTGTGGTTAATGGCTTGCAAATCCTGAACGTAATCGTCCAGTTCGACGAGATTTGTGAATCCCAAGAGAGCGAACATTCTTTGGCCACCTTCCTGTTTGTCGATGAACTCTGCCTCCACCTTCTGCAGGCCTCCCATACGGGCGACATTAACCAATTCCTGCACAAGCTTACCAACAATACCTTTCTGGCGGTACTTGGGCAGTACGCTACAACTGAGACGACCGATATGGCGTTTCCAGCCGCCTTTATTTTGATGCAGGGTGGCAACGGCAACAATCGTGCCATCCTCAATGGCTAGTAAGGGCAGGTTGACATCCAGAATAATATTTTTGCACCAGCCGCTGATGATGTCTGGATCGGTAACCCGGTGCTTGAAGAACATGAGCTCCGGCTGGGGTAGCCTCTTGAAAAATCCGAGCAACGCTTTATCGTCGGTGCTTTCAAGTGGACGTATCTGCATCTTGATACCGTCATCGGTCGTGAAACTGGTTGCAATTTCTTTAAGTGCCAATTCGAAAGACATAATAATAAATATATTGGTTGGTGCGGAGAGCCGCGTGTAGGTCATTCTGTTTCAGATTCTGAGGTTGCCGGGAACAGGTCGCCGGTGATCCCCGTGCTGGAGGCGAAAACCTCCGGCTTGAGCGCGGCCGGGTTCAAACTCCATCGCGCGGCTAGGCGGGAGATGTTTTCCGTATTTTTGGTTAGCTGACGCATTTCCTGAAACTCAATTTCCTTAATGGATCTGCCGTAGGGATGACATGTCATCTTCAGTGCAGACTCTTCTGGGGTCACCTTACCCTGATTCCATAGCGTTTCGCCGCACCACGCATAGGCGCGCTCGATTCGACCGGTGTGGGCGCGCACCCAGCAATGGTGGCTTAGTGCGCGGTTCAGGCTGAAGAACTGCAC
The DNA here is from genome assembly GCA_964616045.1 of uncultured Verrucomicrobiota bacterium. Classification (GTDB taxonomy): domain Bacteria; phylum Verrucomicrobiota; class Verrucomicrobiia; order Limisphaerales; family UBA1100; genus UBA1100. Next base: position 3,418 of record CAZTTU010000194.1, read on the forward strand.
ATGACCAAGGCGCTGGCTGATATGGCTGAGAAAGTGAAAGCAGAAATCTACATCTTCTTCTGGCGCTGGCAAAGCCGGTCCAATCACCAGAATCCAGCCATTCACTGGCGGAGAAATAAACAGCCGCTCAACGCTGGCCATCAAGAATCCCTTTTTCCACGAGCAGCGGCGTGGATTAGACAAGCCAAGTGTTTCCTGTACAGCGGCAATATTACCGCTGCGGACGGCCAGCCATTGCTCAGGCAAATCCAGATTGTCCGGCACTATTTTATCAAAGAGTGGGCGAGCATGGACGCTGTGCACCTTCATCTTCTTTGTTTGGTGTTTAGTTAGAAAATAGAAACCAACGGCCACTAAAAGTATGCCGAGGAAAAGACCCATCATGACTAGAGTGACCCAATCCAATGGGCTCTCGCTGGCGGGAGACGACAATGCGCCCGATGCGCCCAAAAGGGCGTGGGGGAGAGTGTGCACGGGAATACCCTTACACTAATGATCATATTGTTCAATCCAAAATATCCTTAGAGTTATTCATCGTGTTCAAACAACTTGCGCGAGGGAGCTAAAAACGGTTTGATGACGAAAGGTAAATCAACCATGAAACGGTCATTTTTTCCGCTATTCTGGCTTTCGCATCGGTCTTTAGTGTGCCGCCATCTCTCATTCGTGCCGAGAGTTTGGGCGATTGGATCATTGTTGGTGTCCGGATCACAGATTGCGCGAAAAATTGTTATCCAACGGTTTTGAGGCAAACCCACGAAATGAATAATTGGGGTGATAACGGTGTCGTTACCAGAGTGATGACTCAGACAATTTGGGTTGCTCCCCTCAAGCAATCCAAGAAATAACATGAAAAAAAAAATCTTCCTTCTCCTCGTCAGCCTCACGCTTGTAGTGAATGCCGCCAAACTCCCCGCTTTCGAGCTTAAGGATGGTGATCGCGTGGCGCTCATTGGCGATGTGTTCATTGAGCGCGCGCAGGAGTACG
>CAZTTU010000195.1:0-4264 GCA_964616045.1 uncultured Verrucomicrobiota bacterium
GCATTGAGGTGCAGGTGCTGGACCTGGGCTACGAAACGAATTGGGAAAAGGGCAAAGGCAAGCCTTCAGACTGGTTTACCAGCCACGGCGATGTTTTCCCCACCGGCGGGGCAAGGATGAAGGCATTCACGCCACAGATTACCTATACGAGGGAAGATGGGACAAAATACACTGTTGGCAAACCCAAGAGTAGTCGCAGCTTCCCGACCCAACGCCTCACCAATGGCGTTGGCAAGTGGAACCATTACTATATCCGCGCCATCAATGGCGAGGTGCGCCTGTGGGTTAATGGCGTGGAAGTGAGTGGCGGATCGGATTGCAAACCGGCCACGGGTTATCTCTGCCTTGAGAGCGAGGGTTCACCGATAGAATTCAAGGGCTTGCGGATTCGCGAGCTGCCGTGAATCCGATTAGCCAAACCAGTGCATCTTATTTCAAGGTGAGTGAAATGATGCACTTGTTTAGCGAATATCAAGTGAGTAACTACCACTTCACATTCATAGGGTTTGTGGTGGGATTGAGCCAGTAGCAGAGAAGCGACTGCCACTGGCTAGCCAGTTCCCTTCAGTCCGGCAAGCAAGCGACGAAATGAGCTCGTGAGGGAGAGCGCCCCGTGTCGACCGGAATAAGTGATATCGGCTCACATCCAAAGGATGTGAAGCGGTTGAAGCACCACATCCTTTGGATGTGGGTCTGAGCGTAAGAAATAACTCGGCGACGTTGTTTAAGCCCTATAATGTAGGTATATTTTGACGGACTGAAAACAGCATAATCAGACTCGTTGCTGCCATCGCGCCTCCATATCAGGAGCCGATTGAACGCCTCCTGATATGGAGGCGGTCCAAGACCATAGTCGCCTCTGCTGCTTTTTTGTCGTTACTCAAATTGGCAACTCAAAGCTTCTCGATACGGTACAGGTGAGTATCGCTACAAAGGAACAATGCGTCATCGGCAATGGCGATTTTTCGTTATCCCTCTAGGGTTTGTTTGCGAGTAGTTTTTCCAGGGCGCTCGTCATTTCCTGAACATTAAATTCACGCGGGCCACGGCCACCCATATAAGCGATGTGACCATCCTTCCCAATAATGTACATCCGGTCGGGCATCGCGTCGAATGCGCGGGAAACGGTATCATCAATGTCATCAACCAGCATTGGAATCGTCAGTTTCAGATTAACCGAACAGGTGATGGCCACTTCCTGCCGGCGTTCGAATGTCTTGGGTTGCTCAATTTGCAGAGGGGAAGGTCGGGATGAGCCCAGTGGGTGTGCTTCGCGGATGTAAACCCAGTAGAAATCAGCCTGTTTGCCAAAGGTTTCGTAAGCTTTTTGGAGGCGCACGGCCTCACGAGAGAAGGGGCCTCAGGTGTAGGATCCAAATATCACAACGGAGAGATGTTTTATCTTGGAGAAATCCAGCGACCCTTTTTGGGTCATGAACTCAGCGGTTACCTTTGGAGCCATGGTTCCTACCTTGAGGCCATGGTCCGGGCGACCACTTGAACGACTTTGCTTGCGTTGCCGCCAAGCCTGCCATTCTTCCGCGCTGAGGTTGCCGTTCTTATCCTTGTCCGCCTCAGTCAGTATTTTTCCAAAATAGGACTGCCACTCCTTGGGGGATAGTTTGCGGTCTTTGTTAGCATCAATGGCACCAAATAGTTCCTGAGCCATGTTGTTTCCTTGGCCTTGACCAGGTCGACGGAAGCCACCTCCAGAATTTCCACGGCTGAATCCGCCGCGAATCCTACTTTGGCGCATGGCATCACGCTCCTCAGGGGAAAGGGAATTGTTCTTGTCCTTGTCGAACTGGTCGAACATCTCCTTGGGGCCGGGAAATTCATCGCGGGTAATCTTGCCATCACCATTGGCATCCATTTGTCTGCCAAAACCACCGCCACGATTGGGCGACTGCCTTGGCTGTTGCTGAGCTTGCAAAACGCTGCCAACCAGTAGTAAAACCACAATAACACACTTTCGCATCAGGGAAATTATGGCCTCTTTTTTGTTGGCTTGACCAGCCATTTTGAAGAATTATCGCACGATGCATCGGATCATGGCTATGGGTCTCTGGGTCGGGTTGACCCTCACCTCGTTGGCGGTAGAGAAGCTCTCGAGCGGGTTTCTTGCCAAGGGTACAAAATGGGAGACGCCGTTTTTCATGCGGGATAGTGGTGTGGCTGGGCCGACTGTTTTTATAACCGGTGGTGTACACGGTAACGAACCGGCCGGAGCGCGTGCCGCAGAGCAGATTCGGCATTGGCCGATCAAGAAAGGGCGGCTCGTTGTTGTGCCAAGGGTGAACAACCTAGGATTGCTCGCCAATACGCGTTTCCTGCCCGATGAGCCGCCCCAACTGCGTGATTTAAATCGGCAATTTCCAAAAACAAAAGCTCCAGCCGTTGCCAAGGGCATGCTCGCAATGGCGCTCTGGGAATACATAGGGAAACAGAAGCCCGATTGGCTCATTGACCTACATGAGGGGATTGATTTTCACCAGATCAATTCCAAGTCGGTTGGGTCATCCATCATTGATGTGAAGGGCAAGGCAGCCGATGCCGTGGTGCCTCAGATGTTGAAGGTCGTGAATGCGGGGATTCCTGATCCCAAAAAGAAGCTCGTCCGATTACGTTACCCCGTTGATGGCAGCTTGGCCCGTGCGGCTCACGAAAAGCTCAAGGTCACCGCCATGATTCTTGAGACTACGTCAAAATCGCAGCCACTCTCAAAACGCGTTCGGCAACATCGGCAGATGGTGCATGTGCTCCTGAATCATCTCAATATGATCATTGGTTCACAGCATGTCATGCTGCCGATTAACACCAAGGCGCTGCGTGTGGCAGTGTATGATGCTGGTGGGGTTGGTAGTAGTGGTCCACGCAATCTCGACCGTGTATTTGGTAGCATGAAAAATGTGGTGGTTCGGCGTGTGGGGGTGGAGGATATCGGCGATGGAGTTTTGAATCAATTTGAGTTGGCCATCTTTCCCGGTGGCAGCGGCAGCAAACAGGCGGCGGCACTACAGCCCGCCGGTCGCGAGGCGGTGCAAAAATTTGTGAAAGAGGGCGGTGGGTTCGTGGGTATTTGCGCCGGGGCTTATCTTGCTGCGGCAAATTATAAATGGTCACTGGCAATCAGTAACCACAAGACCTATTGCGCAACGATTGATTTGCCTGAAATCGGGAGGAAGAGCATGTGGTTTCGGGGCGGCTCAGCTCCCGTGAAAATGGAATTAACCGATGAGGGTCGCAGAATTCTTGGTGATAATAAAGGCGTCTTCGCAGTGCGATATCACAACGGCCCCATCATGTCTCCGATGGGGAAGGAAGGGCTTGGAAAATTCAGGATCCTCGCAAATTTCCGTAGTGAGGTTTCCAAATACAAGCCCCAGGAGGGAACCATGGTCAACACGCCTGCAATCATTGCCGGTGAATTTGGCAAAGGCAGGGTGCTGTGCATCAGCCCGCACCCGGAATCTACGGTTGGCCTTCACAGCCTCGTCCAAAACGCAATTCGGTGGACGGCTCAGCATGAGTGAATCGGACTAGGGGCACTTACGGAATAAGTTATACTTATCCTTGTTGATCCAGTCTTGTTTCTGATAACCGAGCAGCCGACCGCGTGAGTCATAGGAGTTGAGCTTGTCCTTGTTGATCCAGTCCCGCTTCAAATAACCACTCTTGGTGCCATATCGGTCATAGGAGTTGAGCTTGTCCTTGTCGATCCAGTCCCGTTTCAAATAACCGGTCTTTTTGCCGTAACGGTCGTAGGTATTGATCTTATCCTTATCGATCCAGTCCCGCTTTTGATAGCCAATAACGTTGCCGTAGCGGTCGTGAATGTTGACCTTGTCCTTGTCAATCCAATCGCGTTTTTGATAGCCATATTTATCATCTGCTAGGGATGTGAGGCAAAGGGCTAGAATCCCGAGGGTGCAAAACAGTGTTTTCATATTCAGTGTGTATTTAAATTTAATACGTACACGTACATAATCGCACTTTATATTTATATGTCAAGTGATGGGAATAATCTTTTGTGACTTACCTGCCTTGGTGGCATGGTTTGTTTCTGTTAGACTCCTAACGTTGCTTTACTTTTAATTGTGTGTCTTTTTTTATGAAGCGTCTGTTGCATATTTTGGTTTCGCTGTTATTTTCAGGTTTCGTCGGTGCTGAGGATATTAACGCCAAGCGCATCCTCGACCGTTATCAGGTGCTTCGGCCTCAGGCGAAGGACTTGGCCATGTATCGACTGGACTGGGCGGAATCG
>CAZTTU010000196.1:0-4192 GCA_964616045.1 uncultured Verrucomicrobiota bacterium
TTCTGACTGATGCCCACGTGTCGCGCCGTGACTCCGAGTCCATCGCCGCATGGGTGAAGGCCGGAGGCAGCCTATTTGCCACCGCCGGAGCGGGCATGTTTGATGAACTGAACCAGCCCAACACCATCCTGCGCGGTGTGCTGGGGGTGAGCCCCGCCGGACTCGATGCCCCGGCATCCTCGTTCGTGGGCATGGTAAAACAGGAATTACCATTTGCCGCGCCGGTGGATGAAATCGCGGGCGAATCGGGCGACACACCGGTGTACGGCGCGCGCAGCCGCGTCAAGCTCGCAGGGGCCAAGGCACAGCTAAAATTCAAGTCGGGCACACCCGCACTCACGCTAAATACCCAAGGCCGCGGCCAGGCCCAATACGCGGCGTTCCTGCCGGGGCTCACCTATTTTGCGCCCGGCACACCCAAGGTTCCCGTGGATCGCGGCACCACGGCACAAGCCTCCGCGCATTTCATTCCCATTCGGTTCGATGCCGCCACCGCCAAGCTCCTCCAGTTCGCCAACGTCACGGCAGCCAACCCGGTGAAATGCTCCGAGCCTCTGGTGGAGGCCAACATCATCGACTCCCCCAAGGGCAGTGTTGTCATTCTGGCCAATTGGAACAGTAGGCCAATCAAGGAACTCGAAATACAGCTACCTGCTGATCTAACGAAAAAGAAACTATCCGTTGCCTCAGGAGCAAGTTATCAAAAAAATGGCAACGTCGTTAGAATGGATCTCAAGGTGGCCGACGCCCTTATTCTAAGATGAAATATTTTCTCACCTTATTGACGATTTGTATTTTTGGTTATGCCGCACCACCCAAACGGATCGCTGCAGTCGTTACTGAGTACCGCCACAACTCACACGCCGATGTCATCGTCAGTCGCCTGCTGCTGACCCACACCCTGGATGGGAAGGGAGAACGTCCAAACCTGAAGCTGGTTTCACTGTATACCGACCAAGTACCCGAAAACGATACCAGCCGCAAATGGGCCAAAAAGTTTAACATCCCCATTTACCAAACTGTGGAGCAAACCCTCACCCTTGGCACGGGTAAGCTAGCCATTGATGGCGTACTACTGGTGGCTGAACATGGCAAGTACCCGAAAAATGCCACTGGAAATACCATCTTTCCCAAACGAAGGCTTTTTAATGAGGTGCAAAAGGTCTTTCGCAAGACGGGGCAAATCGTTCCTGTATTCGTGGACAAACACCTGGCAGACAACTGGGCTGATGCCAAGTGGCTGCATGATACAGCCAGAAAACTTAAAGTACCATTGATGGCCGGTTCATCCCTGCCAGTTCTTTGGCGTTATCCCCCGGTAGATGTGAAGCGTGGAACCAAGCTGAAAGAAATTGTAGCCGTGTCCTATCACACTCTTGATGCCTACGGATATCATGCTTTGGAAATGGTCCAATGCCTTGCCGAACGGCGCGCAGGCGGAGAGACAGGTGTAAAACAGGTTCGCACCTTAACCGGTGAAGCTGTTTGGAAAGCCATGGATAACAGGCTTTTTGATCAAGCTCTACTTCAAGACGCCCTCAAACGCCTCATGCGCAGCCCGGTTACCGCCCAGCCAAAAAAACCCTTAAAAAATCTGGTGAAAGACCCTGTCCTTTTCGTTATCGAGTATCTCGATGGTCTGCGTGCGTACATCCTAACGTTGAATGGCGCGGTCAGTGAATGGGGGGTGGCATGGAAAACTCTCAGCGGTAAAAAAAAATCCACCACCTTCTGGACTCAGGAAGCACGTCCTTACATGCACTTCACTCATCTTGTGAAAGGCACTGAGAAGATGTTCCAAACCGGAAAGCCCACGTGGCCCGCTGAGCGCACGCTCATGACCAGTGCCCTGCTCGATGCCCTACTAATCTCCAAAAACAAAAAGGGCACCGTCGTGCCCACTGGCTATCTCAATTTCAAATACACCACTAATTGGAATTGGCATCAACCTCCGCCACCGCCACCCGGCCGCCCGTGGAATCAGCAGTGAGGCGTTCTCTGAAGCTATTGAACAATAACCTGCGTAAGGTCCACCTTGGCAACGTCCTCAGACGCGCCCGAAAATTGACAGGCTGCCTTAAAGGTCCAAGTCGAGTTGGGCCCCATTTTATCCTTATAATCCATGGCATCACCCAACCTCTTTCCAGACTTGTCTAGAAGGTGAAAGTGCAACTCCACCTGCTCGAAGGTCTCTGAAGATGTGTTATTGGCAGCCCCAACCACGTAGACGATCCCATCACCTTTTTCGATCTTTATCGAATTGTAATCAACGGCTATCTGTGTAGTTACTTTATTCCGGTAACCTCCACCGAACAACAAGCTGTGAGGATAGGGATACACACCCAACGCCGGCAAGCCCATCAATCCAAAGACGAGCAGAAACACACCTCCCACTATCCCCAGTTTCTTCTTATTCTTGTCTTTGTACCATGGACCATCCTCAGCATCGTCATCATCACCGTCCTGTTGAGAAGTCCCTTTGAATGTTGGTTGAGGCCCGGCTCCACCAGCACCAGCCACTTTTCGCTGCACCGAACCGGAGTCCGTCACCTCGGGCACACTGGGCGAGCCACCGGGGACAACACCGCCCATGGGATCCATCGGGTCGACTTCCTGCGACTCATGAGTAGACCCGGCAATACGACGCGATGAGATGCCGGAGCTTGCCGGTCCTGAAGATGGTTGTGATTCAGGTGCCGCGGAACGTTTCGATCGCCTCTTACGCTTGGGTCTTGGCCGTTTTCGTGGCCTATCAGGGGAATCCTCCTCCTTCGGTTTTGCTCCGGCTCCAGCCAAAGTACGCCCCATTTTTGTTGGCTGTTGACCCGACGGAGGCGGTTTCTTGGAAGACGCATCTCCTTGCCGCCCGGCCCGCTTTGGCAACCGCGGCTTCGGCAATCCTTTCCGCCCAGCAGGGCGAGTCTTCGGAGAATCGGTGCGCCGGCGAGTTTCCTCCTCGTATTCCTCCTCGTATTCCTCCTCGTATTCCTCCTCCTCGTATTCCTCCTCCTCGTATTCCTCCTCCTCGTATTCCTCCTCCTTCGCTGCCAATTCTTTTTTGGCACCAGAGTGATCCACCACAAAAGTAGAAGGCTGCAGGACCGTCGCCTGATGGCAATGACTACACTCAATCTGAACCCCGATCGCATTGGGATTTTCGTCAAAAGAAAGCCGACCTCCACAATGCTCGCAAATGTGCTTTAGGAGCATCTGCAAATCCACACCACAATGCGGACAATTGAACGCCACGCCCACAGCGTCCTGCGGTAGCGATACCCGGCCATGACATTCTTGGCACGGCGCTTTTATGTATCCCTCTTCACTCATTCAACCCGTAATCTTACGATCGGCCCCAACATAGCAAAAGAATCGCTTGACTGGCGACTTGATTTTTACGATTCCAGCCAATTCACATAGTTATCCAGCGGCAAACGCTCCGGCACAAAAGTGTTTACTTTAGCATCAACATCCGGCCAACCAACAGACATACCGGCGACGATACAACAGTCTTCGGTCAACCCAACACTCTGACGTACAATATTCGCATATTCTGCTACACTGAATTGCGGACAACTGCCGAGCCCATGGGCCGTCAGACCTAGCATCACGTTTTGCATGAATATTCCTACATCAAGAAAATTCCCGCGCTCTGCACCACGGGGCAAGTGAAAGATCATAACCATTGGCGCACCAAAAAAGGTGAAATTCTCCCGGCCGTGTGCCCGGCGCGCCTCATGGTCGTCCCGCTCAATACCCTTCAAATCAAAGAGTGCATAACCACAAGCCCGCGCGCGATCCACCCACTCCTTCGGCGCCGGGAAAAGTGAGTATTCGTAATCCGCCTTTGCCTTTTCGCCGGCATCAAAGGCCGAGCACAAGGCGTTACTCAACGCATCTCGCCGCCGGCCCGCTGCCACAGTGACTTTCCAAGGTTGAGAATTTTTTCCCGAAGGCGCCCGGCCAGCTGCCAGCAGCACCGACTCTATCGTCTTTCGCTCCACCGGTTTATCCAAAAAGGACCGCTGGCAATGACGGGCATGGAGCAAAGCGAGAAATTCACTAGGATTCATTGAAAATAAACATTCACTCCAATGAATACACCTCGCTGGCATCAAAGAAGCGCTCAATTTCAATCGCAGCGTTTTCTACTGAGTCGGAGGCGTGGCAAATGTTTTCCATGCTGGTGGTGCCC
>CAZTTU010000197.1:0-4186 GCA_964616045.1 uncultured Verrucomicrobiota bacterium
CAGTGACGCCCATCACGCCGCAACAAAGCATGCTTAACCCGCAGACGCTCATCCATATGTTTCAAGGTGCTGATGGTAACACCACAATGATCCCACTAAATACGGGACCTTCTCTTTACCAACTGCCAGCATTCCGCGTACGTGGAAGCAAGGCGGAGTACATTAGGAAATGAACGGACACCAAAAGCCGCACGGACGTGGCAATGCTCAAAACCGTGCTACAGGAACATTCCTAGCCTTGGCTCTGGTCAGTGCGCTTTCCGCCGCTATACCTCCGCAACCTGAAGGGCCGCTATCGACTATTGAGCACGCACTGCAACTGGGTGACCTGCGCCAATCACTGCCCAGTGACCGCCGCGGAATATATCTACCTCCTAGTGTGCATTTTCTGGCGCGACCTCCATATCTAGACTTGCAGGACCAATTGGCTGGCGCAGGTATCGCCCTTTTGGGCGGCGCACGGATGACATGGACCTCAGCAATTGATTACACTAACGGCCGCATCACCATCCTGTCGGAGAGCACTAACACCCTTGGGGACAGGCACAGCATCGCAAAACCCCATGGTTTCCGCACCGGCGACAAGGTGGAAATCTTTGCCACCGGATCAGCTCCTCGCGGTTTGACCACGCGCCAAGCACACCCAGCAAAACCGGTTTTCTACTTTGTGAGAACCAACGGACCAAATGGATTTTATCTGCACAAACATGAAACGGATGCCTATGCTGCACGCCAGACTCTTAAGCCTTCGCCTCCGAGTACGTTGGGGAGCGATCAACCTGGGCAACTTTTTTTTGTTCCGCAAGCCCTGGAACGACGACGCCCCCCCGCAGATAACCCGGGCGAAGGGGAACCTCCTTGGGAGGGTATCCTACGCCGACTTAAGCGGGTATTGGAAAGTGATGCGACCTCCCGCGTTAAGCTGGAGGCAAAGGGCGTAGCGATGCTGAGTCTGGCTTTGCGCGCAAGAGATGAAGGCGAACATGCCGTAGCCCACCAATTTTTTGACCACTACGCACGCACCAACCTGTATCTACCCAATCCACCCGTGTCACTCCCCGAGGTGTTGCTGGCACAGGCTCACATGCACATTGAAGATGAAGATTTCAGGGAGGCTCTAGAAAAATATTATGATACACAAAAATCGCTGTTGGCTCGACCGACAGCCGATGAGCGGATGTGGCAATGGCTAAACCTTCAGGCCAAGCGCGGCATTGCTGACACATTTTTTGTCGACACTGGCGGTTACAATGAGGATGTCCGGCAGTGGGCATTCAAGATGGGCGGGCGGGAAATGAAACGAACCCGCTCGACCATTACCGACGCAACCAAGATCATTTTTGAGAACGTGGTGCAAACCAGTCGGCCACACAGCCTGCGCTCAGGCATGAGACTGCATCTGTTGCCGCTGGGAACCACTCCGACCACGGTAAACATCAAAGTCGATCAACCCCTTTATGTGAAAGTGGTCGACGATGGCCAGGGAGATAAGTTTATTCTGCTGGACGCCGAATCAGACACACGCGATCCAACCATCGTCAACGGACGTCTGCCGACCACACCGGATACAGGAAAGCTATTTTTCCTGCCCTACACCGCGCCAGCCAGCCAGTTAGTGCAAGCCACACGACCTAGCCGTTACACGGGTGACCAGCTTGGTTTGAGTGTATATCCACGCCTAACCAAGCTCTACGCTGCGGCACGACTTTACGCGCAACTGGATTTGGAGGTGGATGATCTGAAGCGAGTTTTCAAGGGACTAAACAACACCCTCTTCGCCGGTCCGCGCGGAGAGGATCTGGCCAAGTGGCGGCGCAAATGGCGACAATGGAGCAATCCCGGTGATGGCAAGATTGACCTAAAGGCACTGGCAAACGACCTGCCTCAACTGATTAAGACGCCCGGCCAGTTGGATGATGAGGCTACCGCAAACGCCCTCAAGGAGCGCGCGCGGCTGAGGCAAGCCTCACGACCGATGGTTGAAAAGGGCGCATGGTCAATCATCTTTGACCATATGCACAACATATTTGCCAAGGATTCGGTGCCTACCAGCGGCATTCGAATCGATCTGCAACGAGACGTGCTCACCAAGCGATTACATGGCCTACAAACGGGTGAGCCCGTACGTTTCAGTGGGTCACTGCCCACGACCGCCAACGTACGTGACCTGGACAACGCAAGTGTCATGTTCGTGCGCGCCACATCGCTGAATCAGTTTTCCCTACACCCAAGTGCCACCGAGGCAGTTAATGGACTCAATGGGATTGATTTCAATGGAACTGGGCCAAAACAATTTGTCACTTTGGTTGGAATTCCCTACGAGGAAACCACGGTAGGAGTCGCACTAAAGAAACTCGCAATCGCTGCCGAGTACGAGGGTGAATTCGGAAGGGCGATGCAGTATCTTACAGAGTATCAGGCACGCAACCCTGACAGTCCCGTAGTACCAGAAGCGCTGCTTCGGCAGGGATTCCTATATCGTCTCATGGGCCAACCAAATCTAGCGATCGAAAAATTCTATGAAACCATGACCGATGCCACGCGCCTGCGCTCACGCAATCTGCTCAAATACCGGCGCACCACACTCATGGCTCAGGCACAGATTGCAGACACCTACTACGCCGACTTACGGCAATACGACGAGGCCATCAAATTTTATCAGCAACTGCTCAATAACAACCCGGTCGCACCAGATGAGGAATTGTCGCTGGAGAACACAAAATACAAGCTCATTCGCTGTCTTGTCCGCCGCGCCATGGAACTGGAACTCCATGCAACTGACCCCGCAAAACGACGCGAAAACCCGCTTCTTGTCGATGAACGCCATCAGCGCCTCACCGCACTAACTCAGGAGGCCACACGATTTCTGGTCAATCACCCGCGTTCGGGTTTCCTTTCCCAAGTGCGCTATCTGCGCGCCACTGCTTTCGAGCAACTCGGTGATGAAAAAAATGCCGACAAGGATTTCCGAACCCTCATCGAGACGCCAGCCAGCGAAAAATCCGATGAGAACAACCAACGTAATTTCTGGAGGACCAAGGCTGCACTTGATCTTGCTGACCGCATGTTTGCTCGCAAACGTTATGCGGACGCCGTGCAGGTGTATCCCGTATTGCTGCCACACAACCCCACGCTTGATGCCCACATCCGAATCCAGCAACAAATTGCCTTCTGCCATGGTCACCTTGACAACCTGGAAGAGGAAATTGCCGCGTGGACACGCATTTACACTCTGTGGCGCGGTCAAGAAACTCGACTGGAGGAAGCCCAGGACATCCTAACTGTGTTGGAACAGCAGGCCAAAGACCTAAAAGATGTTGAGCTGGAAACGCAAATCGAACGCATCAATAAACAAAAGGAGATCATTAAATCCAATCGCACTGCACTCACCCCAAGGCTGGAACTGGTTGCCCAGATGGCCCGCGCCCGAATACAAATACTTTCGATCCGCCAGCGACTTTTACTGCAACCTGTACCTGCCCCACTCCCAGCGGTGGCTAACACCCCATGACCGAATCCTTACAACCCAATCTGGAACAACTCGCTAACGAGTTGCGTACGCACCATGATTTGTGCAACAGCATACTGTCCACGGTGCAACATGAGCATCAGCAACTAAATAGCGGGAGCGTGAAAGATTTGAAGGATTTTTTCAAACACCGCAATGGCATGCTGGATCAGATAAAGGACGCTCAACAAAAGCTATTTGCGCAAAAGGCGGCTTGGCAGCAACTCACGCCTGAGAAACGTAACGCGCAACCGGAAATCGCTGGCTTGATCCAGAAAAATCTCGACCTCATTATGAAGGTCGTCCTGATCGACCGTGAAAACGAGAAACTGCTGCTACAAAATAAACTTGTACCACCTAACCACCTCCCTCCAGCGGGCCGACAAAACCCCAGCCTTGTTGCCCAACGATACAGATCCAACCACTGATATCTGATCATGTCCGTCGAGAAAGTCATCATTGCCGCCAAGGAGGAGTTCTTGCGCAAGAACGTGGGGAAATTTCTCCGCCGCATGCGCATTGACTGCGCAGAGGTCGGCACCATACAGGAAGCCCACGACTACCTTGGCAAGGGCAATTTCGACCTGATGCTGCTCGACGAGGAACTGCCCGATGGTAGCGGCATGGAATTTTTGCAGGAAATCAACCTGCGCCCCTCCAAGCCGCTCGTAGTGCTCA
>CAZTTU010000198.1:0-4149 GCA_964616045.1 uncultured Verrucomicrobiota bacterium
AAACTCTGGCAGGCCGTAGACGGCCCCTTTCAGTAAATCGGGAGCGGGGTGTTTGTTGCCGTAGAATTCCTCGTATGTTTCAGAATTGTTCAAGCGGAAATCAGCAGAGAGGTCGATGATCTTTATGTTGTTGGCAAGTAGTGGCTGCGCATATTCAGCGGCGGCTCCATGAGGGAGGGCGAGAAATATAACTTCTGCGACCTGTGCGAGCATCGACGGATCAGGTTCTGTGAATTCCAGCGTGTCTGCGGCATCCTGACCGGTAAAGCGTGGAAAGATTTCATTAAGGGGTTGGCCTGCATATTGACGCGAGGTAATGGCTGTCAATTCAGCGCAAGGGTGATGCAGTAGTCGAGCAACGAGTTCTTCGCCCGAATAGCCTGAAGCTCCGACCACGGCGACTTTGATAGATGAACCTTGGCTCATGTTTGATTTGTTTTGCAGGGTTTTTACGATAATTGAAAGCAAACAAAAACCCCGCTGGGGAGGCCAGCGGGGTTTTGATAGCAATTTTTGATTTAGCGCTTGCTGTACTGGAAATGCTTGCGTGCACCCGGCTGGCCATATTTCTTGCGCTCGCGAACCCGGGAGTCCCGGGTCAAAAGACCTTCTGCCTTGAGGGCGGGGCGAAGCTCACTGTCATGTTCCAGTAAGGCGCGCGAAATTCCTAGTGAAATTGCATTCGCCTGGCCGGCAATGCCGCCACCCTGGACACTAACACGAACATCAAATTTCTCGATATTCTCGGAGGCTACGAACGGCTCGTTGATAATCATCCGATGCTCTTCGATCGGGAAATATTCTTCAATCGCGCGTCGGTTGATGGTGATCTTGCCGTTGCCTAGTTTAATACGCACGCGGGCAGTCGCACACTTGCGGCGACCAGTGCCAAGAAATTCTTTGGTAATTGCGTCAGGCATATTAATTCAGAGTCAACGGTTCGGGATTCTGCGCAGTGTGCGGATGTTCGCTACCCTTGTAAATCTTCAGCTTAGTGAGGAGTTTTGCCGCAAGGCGATTCTTTGGCAGCATGCCCTTCACTGCTTTCATGATGAGGCGCTCTGGGTGCTTGGCGCGGACATCCGCAAGAGGAATACGTTTGAGTCCACCGCGGTAACCGCTGTAGCTCTGGTATTCCTTGTCCGTTTCTTTGTTGCCAGTTAGGCGAACTTTTTCTGCGTTGATCACAATGACAAAGTCACCGGCATCTAGGTGAGGAGTGTATGTCGGTTTGTCCCGGCCACGCAATGTATTAGCGATCTTCTCCGCAACACGGCCCAACACAAGGCCATCGGCGTCCACAATGCGCCATGAGCGCCGCTGCATGTCAATTTTTGGCAAAAAAGTCTTCATGCTTAATCATCCAAGGGGCCGGGACGATATCAGAAAACACCATTGGGTCAACAGGTTTTTAGGAAAATCATTGGGGTGCGGGAGTGTTTTCCTCGGAAGTGCTCGGTGCTCGTTTAGCTTCTTCTTTTGCGGCTCTTGCCGCCTCCACTTTAGCTTTGGCCTCAGCAATTTCCTCTGAGGTAAGCAGACGTGACTTGGCAAATTTTTCAAAGCGATTATATCGGCGCAATAATTCGGGTAATTTATGCAAAGCAAGTAGCTGGCGCTTCATCTTTTTGTCCGGTTGCGCCGGTGTGCCGAACCACTTCTCGCCTTTGCGGATATCCCGCATCACGCCGGACTGTGCGGCGATGGTGACATTGTCGCCAATCCGTAAATGGCCAGCGAGGCCAACTTGACCGGCAAGGATCACCGAGTTGCCCAGTTTGGTGCTGCCTGCCACACCAGCTTGGGCCACAACCAGGCAATTTTCGCCCGTGCTCACATTGTGCGCGACTTGCACTAAGTTATCGATTTTTGTGCCTGAGCCAATGTGAGTGGGGCCGAGCGCGCCACGGTCAATGGTTACATTTGCGCCGATCTCAACGTCGTCGTCGATCTCCACGTTACCAATCTGTGGCACCTTAAGGTGTTTGCCTCCCTCTTGAACGTAGCCAAAGCCGTCAGATCCAATAATTGTGCCAGCATGAATGCGAACACGGTTTCCGATTTCCGTTCGTGGGTAGAGTGTCACATTATGAAAAATAGCACTGTCCTCACCAATGATGCAGTCTTCGTCGATATAGTTGTTGCCGTGCAGGACACTGCGCGCGCCGATACGCACATTATCGCAGATGATGACGTGTGCCCCAATGCAGGCTTCTGGATGCACATGGGCCTTATCCGAAATGATGGCAGAAGAATGTATGCCAGTGGGGGGGCCGGGCTCTGGATAAAAGAGTGGTACTACCTTGGCAAAGGCTAGACGGGCGCTGGGTACAAGGATGAGCACCTTACGTTCGGAGGTGAAGCTCTTGTCGACGATGATCGCGCTAGCCGCGCTTTGCTCTGCACGTTCAAAAAAGGTGCGATTTTCGGCGAAGGTCAAATCACCAGACTTTGCACGGTCGGCCGCCTGAAAGCCAGTGAGGGGCATGGTGCGGTCTCCTTGAACCTTTCCACCCAAATGATCAGCGATGTCTCCCGCTGTAAAAAGCATGGCCAAAGCCTTTCTGTTAAGGTTGTATTCAGGGCGCTAAAACGCCTAACGAGTGGTAATGATAGCGTTATTTTCGCCGAGTACAATCACTTTCGGTCGCCAATCGGCTGCCTCGTTTTCGGGGGCGCTAGCAAAGCTCATGATGGTTAGCAGATCGCCCTCTTTGCCGAGATGTGCGGTGGCGCCATTGAGGATGATGGCACCACTGTTGGCCTTGCCTGCGATGGCGTAGGTCTCAAACCGCTCTCCATTAGTCAGGTTGCCACATAGCACGCGTTCATAGGGATACATTCCCACCGCATCCATCAATGCCCTGTCAATGGTGAGACTACCTTCGTAATTTACATTGGCGTCGGTCACTGATGCGCGATGAATCTTCGATTTTAGCAGTTGCAGTGTCATGTTCAATCACCGTTGACTTGGCGAAGGCGCGGCACTATACACGTCTCGAACATCAAAGCAACCCCTTGGGGGAATCTGTTTTATGAGTAGAAAAATACGTTACGGGATGGTTGGAGGTGGTCGTGGGGCGTTCATTGGAGCAGTGCATCGTATCGCGGCGGCGATGGATCAGCAGATCGAACTGGTCTGTGGAGCTTTTTCCTCCAGCCCGCGCAAGTCCAAGGCCAGTGGTCGGGATCTCTTCCTGCCTGCCAAGCGCTGCTACGGCACTTATCAGGAAATGATTGAGAAGGAGGCTAAGCTGCCCCTTGGGGAGCGGATGGATTTTTTGGCTATCGTTACGCCCAACCACATGCACTTTCCTCCGGCAAAGATGGCGTTGGAGAATGGCTTTCATGTCCTGAGTGATAAGCCTGCGACCTTTGATCTCAAGGAAGCCAAGGCACTGGAGAAACTGGTTAGGAAAACGCGCCTCTTGTATGGCCTTACGCACAACTATACCGGTTATCCCTTGGTGAAGCAGGCACGTGATATGATTGCGGCGGGCAAACTCGGTAAGATTCGCAAGGTGGTGGTGGAATACCCTCAAGGCTGGCTCGCCACACATCTGGAGGCTTCCGGCCAAAAACAGGCTGACTGGCGGACCGATCCCAAGCGCAGCGGCGCAGCGGGTTCCATTGGTGATATTGGTACCCATGCCGAAAACCTTGCAGAATATATCTCTGGATTACAGATCAAGGAATTGGCAGCTGACATTACTACTTTTGTTAAGGGTCGAAAACTGGATGATGATGGCAATGTATTGTTGCGATTCAAGGGTGGAGCCAAAGGTTTGCTGCACTGTTCACAGATCAGTGTTGGGGAAGAGAACAACATCAACATCCGAGTTTACGGTGAGCTGGGCGGACTTGAATGGCATCAAAACGAGCCAAACACCATGCTCCTCAAGTGGCTTGAGGAACCCATGCAGGTTTACCGCACGGCAAATGGTTATCTGGGATCCAACGCCGCTGCGGCCACCCGCACGCCACCCGCGCACCCAGAAGGCTACCTGGAGGCTTTTGCGAATATTTACGTGAACTTTGCCAATCATATCCGTGCCAGGCTTGAGCGGCGCAAACTGGCCAAGGATGATCCTGCACTGGATTATCCGAAGATAAAGGATGCTGTTCGCGGCATGGCCTTCATTGAGGCCG
>CAZTTU010000199.1:0-3887 GCA_964616045.1 uncultured Verrucomicrobiota bacterium
GCCGCATAAAACTGGGTAAACCGCACCCCGCGCCTGGCGAGGGAGTCCATATGTGGCGTGGCGAGGTCTTTTGAGCCGTAACAGTTCAGATCGACCGAGCCCTGGTCGTCAGTGTAGATAATAATGACATTGGGCCGGCGGTCTGCTGCGCTGGTAACCGAGGCAAGGAAAAGGAAAATGATGGCCAGAATGTTTCGCATGGAGTGAGTTCTAGTGAGAGATGGTATATGGGCAACAAAAAAGCACCCGGATATGCCAGGTGCCTCGCGGGGGAGCAAATTCTCAGGATGCCTTAAGTGCGGCCACCGATTTTGAAAGGCGGCTCTTGCGTCGGGCGGCGGTGCGCTTGTGTATTACTCCCACCTTTGCAGCCTTGTCGAGGGCGCTGTGCATCTTCTGTAAAATCTCGTTGGCTTTGGCTTCATCTTTTGCCTCAGTGGCTTTGCGGAGGGTGCGACGCAGGTTGGAAACTTTCTCGCGAACGGCACGATTGTGCTCGGCCTTGCGCTCGGCCTTGTGCTTAAGGTATTTGCGCCTCCAAGCCAACCGTTCCTCAGGTGACCGGTCCTTTACCTTGTTAATTTTGATTCTAACTTGATTTGCCATTTAAAAAGGGAGGCAGAAGCTACCTAATCAGCACAGTATGTCAACGGCTATCCGCAATTTTTAAGGCAGTGGAAACGGCCACCATGATGTCAGATTGCACATTTTCCAACGGACGATTGGCATCGATGGCTTTGATTCGGTCCGGGTCGGTCTTGGAAAGAGCAGCATATCCGGCCTCGATTCGCTCAAAAAATTCGCGGTCTTCGGATTCAAATCGATCTGAATCGTATCGTTTGGCGCGGCGTTTTTCGCTTATTTCCAAAGGAATTTGCAGCAAAAGGGTTAAATCCGGGTGTGTTTCGCCTACAGCAAAGTCGATAACAGCCCGTACGCGGTCAGCATTAAGCCCGCGCCCCGCCGCTTGATAAACGGTGGTGGAGTCATAAAACCGATCACATAGCACCACCTCGCCAGCAGCCAAGGCGGGTCGGATAATTTCGCGGACCAGTTGGGCGCGGCTGGCATTCATGAGCAGAAGTTCGGTTTCGGGTGTGAGGTTGTCCGGCCCGTGTTTAAGCAGTTCGCGAACCTCCTCGCCGCTCTTGGTGCCTCCGGGCTCTCGCAAGGTGCGGACAGTGTGACCCTCATCCTCGAGACACGTGGCGAGTCTTCTGATGTGTGTCGATTTGCCACAGCCTTCGGTGCCTTCAAAGGTGATGAAAATGCCGGCCATGATTAGAGGTGTTTGAGGCGCGGACCTTTTGGGGTGTCTTCAATCGTCCAGCTTTGCTTGGCGAGTTCATCGCGAATCGCATCGGCGCGGGCAAAATCCTTTGCTTCGCGGGCTTCGGTGCGTTCTTCCATGAGAGCGACGAACTCGGCGGGAGCTTCTTCCTCGGTCTTGCCCACACCGAGGACGGTATCTATTTGTTCCCAAGCGGCCATTTCAGCTGCAGCCGCCGTGGCATCCATTGAGTTATCGGCCAGCTTGCGGTTGCAATCACGTACCCAATCAAACACTGCTGCCCACGCGCTTGAGACATTGAGGTTGTCGTCCAGAGCGACAGTAAATTTCTCAATAACCTCACCGGATGGTTCCGCTTGGGAGTCGCCGGCAGCTTCGCGAAGCTTGGAAACGCATTCATCAATGCGCGCCATTGCAGTGCGGGCGCCTTCCAAGCCGGACAAGGTGAAATTGAAGGTCTCGCGGTAATGCGCGCTGATCATCAGCTGGCGAATTTCGCGGCCTTCGAAACCTTTTTCGAGCAAATCGTTCAGCACATAAAAGTTGCCGAGGCTTTTGCTCATTTTCTTTCCCTCAACCAGCAGGTGCGCGCCGTGAAGCCAATGTTTCACGAAAGGCTCGCCCGTCGCGCCTTCGCTCTGGGCGATTTCATCCTCGTGATGCGGGAAGGCGAGGTCTTCACCTCCAAGATGAAGGTCAAAGCTGGTTCCCAGTATCTTCATGCTCATGGCGCTGCACTCGATGTGCCAACCGGGCCGGCCATCGCCCCATGGACTGGGCCAGTAGACGTCGCCATCCTCCTCCACGCGAGCTTTCCAGAGAGCAAAGTCAGCAACGGATTCCTTCTCGTATTCATCATCACTCACGCGTACGCCTTGCCGCATTTCATCAAAATTGAGCTTCACGAGGCGACCATATTGGCAACCGCAACCCTGATATTTCTCGATAGAAAAATAGATCGATTTATCGGCCGCTTGGTAGGCAATGCCACGCTCCATAAGTTTGCCAATGAGTTCGATCATTTCGGGGATATGATCGGTAGCCTTGGGGATTTGGTGTGGGTCGACACAATTAAGGATCTTGAGGTCCTCAAAAAAGGCGTCCTGATACTGGGCAGTATATTCAGAGAGGGTCGTCTTTTGTTCAGCCACGCGGCGGATAATTTTATCCTCTACATCCGTGATATTCATCACGTGGGTGACATTATATCCGCGGAAGTCGAGATAGCGCCGTACCAGATCGGCGAAGACAAAGGTGCGAAAATTACCTATATGGGCAAAGTCATGCACCGTGGGGCCGCAACAATACATCCCCACCTTTTTCCCTTCAGGATCCAGTGGGATAAAAGGTTCCACTTTGCGGCTGATTGTATTGTGCAAGTTCAGTGCCATGCGCAGCGCAACCTAGCGGGAGAGGGGCAAAAGCAAAAGCGAAATTGGTTCGTTCTGGGATTGGAAGATAGCCTTTATCTGAGATTCAAGGTGAATAGTTGGATTGGTGTAGTCAATAGGCTCCATTGTTTTATCAATGGCCACTAATCTCAGCAATTGTGCTACATCCTGGCTCGTGAAGAATAAACTTAAAGGGTTCTCGGTTATTGCGGTGATGGTGTTGGCAGGGTGTGACCAAAATGTGGACTACATTGGGATTGAGCTTGGGGAGCGTCCAGGTGCTGAGACTGAGAGAAGGATAAAGGCGATGGGTAAGCCTCCTGCGCCAGATCCGCGTGCAAAAAGAATGTGGGGCACGGATCTCCGGGCGGCAATAATGCGTGCCCAGAAAAACAATAAACGAATTCTGTTGGTCTTTATTGCCAGCGGCGACGGTCTTGGTGGTTTCCCGTGGAATTTTATCTATACCCAGCCTCGGTTCCTTGATTTTGCGCAGAAGGAACTGGAGTTGGTTAAGGTGGTGGATGAAGGCCTGACAAGAGGAGGCCACACTGACGCTGAAGAGGAAAAATTGCGTGAGATTTTCGGAAACCCTGGTTGCCCTCATTACTTTGTACTTGATCCGGAAGGCAGGATTTTCTGGCCAAAAAGAAGTAGCACCCCCCTGACGTTTGTTGAGAAGATAACGGGATCGGGGTACGCACTCAATGGGGTTAACCGAACCAGCGCAGAGGAGACCGTGCCGCGGTCAGATTTTTTCTTAGAAAGAGAGAAGGAGTTTATCAAAAGGCTCAAGTTGATCCTGAAAGGGGCTGACCCGCATCAGTGGAAAGCCGCCAGAAAGACTGACGGGGTGCTGATAGGGAACGTTGAAGTAGAAATTCGCAACCGCCTTCAGAAACCTGCAGGCGATCTTACCAAGGCGGACTTGGATAGGGTGACAACTCTAAGTTTTAGTGAAACTGATATAACCGATCAGGAGCTTAAGGAGTTGGTCAAGGTCGATCACATTACCTCTCTGTGGTTAAGGGACTGCCCTCAGGTGACAAGCGAGGGATTCAAAGAGTTGGGTAAGTTAAAGCAGCTTAATAAACTATGTTTGAGTAGTCCTAATATAACGGATGCTACCCTCAAGGAGGTGGCCAAGTTGCAGCAGATTACTTGGCTTGATTTAGACTGTCCCAAAGTAACCGATAAAGGCCTTG
>CAZTTU010000200.1:0-3840 GCA_964616045.1 uncultured Verrucomicrobiota bacterium
TAATTAAGTGCTTTTCAACTGAGAAAAATCCTTCGGGGTAGTTCGAGGTGAGTCCCGGATCTGTAGCCTAGGGCATCCACCCAAGGCATCCTGAGGAACTTCGGTTCCAAAGGAATTTGGCTGTCTGGGAAGTAAGTTTCGGCTTACCGCTCGGGCGGCCTTTTTTTGTTTACTCTTCAACTATCCAGTGGAAAACGCACAAAAAACCGGCATCTATATACCTATGGATACCGGTGAGGTTCTAATGGAAATGGCGGCTGTGGACTATACGTCGCAGAGTTCCACCGCCTCGATCAGTCCTTTCATGGGATCACCGGTCGGAATAAACTCCTGGCCCACGAAGCCCTTGTAACCAATGTCCAGCAACTTACGCATGATGGGTGGGTAATTGATTTCCTGGGTATCATCGAGTTCTTTGCGCCCTGGATTGCCCGCGGTGTGCACGTGACCGATGATGTCCATATTTTCCTCGATACGCCGGATCACATCACCGTCCATGATCTGCACATGGTAAATATCAAAAAGCATCTTCATGTTGGGTGAGTCCACCGCGCGGATGATGTCGGCTACGTAATCCACCTTGTCACCTTGATAACCGGGGTGGCCCTTCATGGGGTGAGAATCATCGCGTGTGTTCAAGTGCTCGAGGCAAATATTTACGCCCTTCTTTTCTGCGTGACCGATGATTTGCTTGAAGCCCTTCACGCAATTTTTGGCCCCTTCTTCGAGACTAATTTCGCCGCTCTTGGCGTCCTCGGCTTTTCGCCACTTGTAGCCGTTAAAGGCGATAACACTCTTTACGCCGTGCTTGGCGCATGCGTCGATGGTCTCCTTGGTAGCTTTGATGACCATATCATGGTAATCGAGGTTATTCATCCCTCTCATGAAGGGAGCGCCTTCAACACCATTGGGGGCGATGGCGCAAGTCAGACCGTGCTTTTTTAACATTGGCCAGTGCTCAGGTCCGATTATCTCAACACTTTTACAACCCAGATCTTTTGCCGCCGTGGCGGTGTCAGTCTCTTTCCAGCCGCGTTCGCCCCAGCACCAGTGAACAACCGATTGGTTGATTCGGCCTTTGGTGACACCGGCTTTTTTCTTGGCGGCCTTAGCCGTGAGGGTAGTGGCACCCAAGGCGGCAGCGCCACCGGCCATTTGGAGTAAATTCCTTCGACTGATTGAATTCGTATGATTCTTCATGGATAAATATGAGTTTCTGGGGTTGAGCAATTCAAGCTGAGATTGCATTTGTACACCAGAAGAAATTTGCAGTCTATCGGGGCGTTTTTAACCGAAGCAAAGAGTAGGGATGCATCACCAACAAATTCACAAAACCATTTTTTCCTTCGCATACACCCATGGTCACGTATTTTGAGGTGAACATACCATTGGATAGGGTTTGGAAGCCATGATGATAAGCAAGAGGCTTGCCGTCTTTACCTTTGAATTTTGTGAAATCGGGATTGGCTACTGCCACGGGGCCGTGGTCAGTGGGCTTCTTGTCACCCAGTCGCCAGCTGACCAGATGGTGGCGTCGGTAGCCATTAACCTGTTGAGTTACAGAGGCCCAGACCGTGCCTGTTGGCCCAACACACATGGCCCGACAGTCGCTGCCCTTGGCGTCAGGCAACAAATCGCCAAGGACCTTGCCACGTAATATTTTATCATCACCTGATAAATTATAGGCATAAAGTATGTTGCCGCTCATTGGCACAGAGTACAGGGTTTTTCGATCCGGGCTGATGTCCCAGTTGATCGGGTGTCCGTTCGCATCCGCCAAGTGAGAGCCCTTTGCCGGCGGCTTGCCGTCAATCGTCTGTTTTAGTCGCTCCAACTTGCCCGTTGCCGGATCAAAGCGACCGATGCCGCCCCCGCGGATTGGGTGGTACGCCCGTCCCTGTGAATCCACCACAATAAACGCATACATGTGCTCAAGATCGCCAAGGTCGTGGTACTTGCGCGTCTTTAGGTCCAGTATCACGAAATGTGTCCGGTCAAACGGTCGGCTGTCTGAGCAGCTCGACAAATACACCAGGCTTCGCGGCTCATCCGGGGTGATGCTGATTAGTCCGTGATGTTTCACCGGTATTGGGAACACCTCCGTCTTTCCTGTTTTCGGGTCGTACACCATCGGGTAGCCCCCCGGATATTTAGATCGCAGTTCCCCCTTTGCCGAGTAGCCCTGCTTCGTGCAGAAATAAATCTTCCCGCTGCGTCCCACGTTGTTGCGAGAATGAATCTTCGCCTGTGCCGCAAACCCTTTTGCCTTCACTCCAGCTACCTTGTGCGCATCCACCACCACGTTCATCGCCGCTGTCTTTGGAGCGAATTCCACCAGCCATGAGTTTGCTCCGTTTGCGTGCGTGCCGATGTAAAGTCGTCCGTTAAGCCCCTCGATAATTGAAAAATATCCTTCACCCTCCGGTGCCGTCCATTTTGGGATTACATGGGCTGTCGCTTGCAGCCATTTCCTCTTTTCCACCTCACCGCCCAGGCAAATGAAAAGAGAGGTCAGCCAACAATAAATCAATCGCGCCATCATCCCTCCACCCTCTGCCTCTACTCTCAGTTTGTAACGAAAAAAAAGTTCTTCTGCAAAGTTGTGCTTTTGACTTTGGTAAATCCCCTTCATACCTTCCATCCATGTCCGATCCTGATGCATTCCTTGAGGTGAAATTAAATATCATCGACGAAACCCATCGCTGTGTTGCGGGCAAAACTGCGCTGATTGTCATCGACATGCAGCGCGGGTTCATTGACGAAGGCGCCTCACTGGAGGTGGCCGCGGCAAGGGATATCATTCCCAACATTTCCAAGCTGATTGATGCCTGTCGCTCGAAAGGTGCGCCGGTGATTTTCACGGAATTTGTTTATGCGGACAATGTGCCGTGCCTGCGCGGTGATCCTTTCGGTATTGAGCATCTGGCCAGCGAGGGCTCGCCCGGTTTTGGCAGTAAATCCAGCAATTGCCTGATCGGCCACAACGCCGGAACGGGGGTGGAATCGGCGGACACGATTGATGAACTCAAGCCGGCTCCGGAGGAGCTGATTGTTCGCGGGCATACCTACGACAAATTTTATGGCACACCGCTGGATCTTGCCCTGCGCAGCCAGGGAATAACGCACCTGCTGATGACCGGGATCACCACCGATGTATGCGTCAACTCCACCCTCATTGCCGCCACCCAGCGCAACTATCGGGTTACCGCCATCACCGATGGCTGCGCCTCACCCTGGCCGGAGTTGCATGAGGCCTGCTTTAAAATCTGGCAGCCTAAATTTGCTCGTTTAAAGACAACGGCTGAGGTTTTAGATGAATTGGCAACTCATTAGTGAACACGGACACCCATTGTAGAATCTCCAACAAGAATGGGGGGTATGACTTCTTTGAGGGCATTGACCTCTACAGCAGCGCGGCGTGGCGCGTGAGGTGGTGATTTAGCCTTGAAGCAGCCCTTGCCATTGGAGGCTCAACTGCTAACGTTTCGGCCGTATCCTCAGGCTTATGAAACGACTTTTTTTCTCTTTCGCCCTAATGGCCGGCGTCTTGGTTTGCGCTGCGGAATCTCCCCGGGTTTTTCCTGAAGGCAAGTTGCCCGATGATATGCGGTTAAAGCCGCTGAAGGACTTGAACGGTCATTTTCCCTTCAAGGTTCCGGCGACACTTGAGGCGTGGAAAAAGCGCAAGGCAGAATTGCAGATGCAGGTGCAGGTGGCCACCGGCCTTTATCCCATGCCGACCAGAACACCGCTTAATGCAGTGATTCATGGCAAGGTAAAGCGACCTGGATTTACGGCCCAGAAGGTTTATTTCGAGAGTGTCCCCGGTTTTTATGTGAC
>CAZTTU010000201.1:0-3832 GCA_964616045.1 uncultured Verrucomicrobiota bacterium
CGGGCGTGGTGGGCATTTCAACCGGTGCGCCAGCCGGCGGTGCCCAAGGATGGAGGGAAGTGGGCAAGAAACCAGATTGATCATTTTATCGCCCGCCAACTTAACGCGAAAAAACTCACGCCGGCCAATCCCGCAAACCGGCGCACTCTGATTCGCCGAGTGACGTTTGATCTTACGGGCCTGCCTCCCACACCAGCGGACGTGGAGGCGTTTCTCAAGCATCCCTCACCGGATGCTTACGAGAAACTGGTTGACCGCCTTTTGGCCAGCCCACGCTACGGCGAGCGGCAGGCGTCGCTCTGGCTGGACCTCGTCCGATACGCCGATTCTGATGGATACCGGGCTGACCACTTCCGACC
This sequence comes from uncultured Verrucomicrobiota bacterium, assembly GCA_964616045.1. Lineage (GTDB taxonomy): Bacteria > Verrucomicrobiota > Verrucomicrobiia > Limisphaerales > UBA1100 > UBA1100. Next base: position 360 of record CAZTTU010000201.1, read on the forward strand.
TGAAGCCTGGCGCTATCGCGATTACGTCATCAAGTCCTTCAACACCGACAAGCCATACGACCGTTTTGTGCGCGAGCAACTGGCCGGCGATGAGATTGATCCGGGCAACCGTGAGGCATTGACGGCCACGATGTTTTTGCGCCATTGGATTTATGAACACAACCAGCGCGATGTGGAAACGCAATGGGCTGAGGTTTTAGCCGATGTGACCAATGTCACCGCAGATGTATTTCTCGGTCTGGGCATGCAATGCGCGCGCTGTCATGACCACAAGTTTGATCCTATCCTGCAAAAAGACTACTACCGTATGCAGGCTTTCTTCGCGGCGATGCTACCGCGCGCGTCAATGCCTGTGGGAACTGTGACTGAGCGCACAGCGCATTTTGAAGCCACACAAAAATGGTTCATGGAAACAGACGCCTTGCGCCGCAAGGTGGGGGCTATTGAGCAACCTATACTCCTGAAACACGCCACGCGAGAAGGGTTTGACAAGTTCATCGACAAGATCAAGGTGATGATCCGCAAACATCCCGAAGATCGTACAGCCTACGAGCGACAGATCGCTGAAATGGCCTCCCGCCAATTCGATCTGGAACAGTCTAAATTACCCGAGCGCCTCAAGGGCGACACTAAGGCGGAGTGGAAAAAGCTGCGGATGGCATTGAAGCCGCTTGAGTCAAAGAAGCCCAAACCGCTGCCGGAGATCAAGTTTGTAGTGAGCGACGCCGGCCCCATTGCACCGGTAACGCGCATCCCAGGAAAAGATATCCTCGTGCAACCGGGTTTCCTCACCTTGCTGGACCCCGCCGAGGCGCACATCACTCCACCACCGGTCGGACTGCAATCCACCGGCCGTCGCACGGCGTTGGCCAACTGGATCACACGGAGCGATAATCCCTTCACCGCGCGTGTACTAGCCAACCGCCTATGGCAGCAACATTTCGGCCGTGGCTTGGCAGCCAACACCAGCGACTTTGGCAAGCTCGGCACACCCCCCTCGCATCCGGAATTGCTGGACTGGCTGGCCACACAGTTGATTTCCGAAGACTGGAGCCTAAAACAGTTACACCGATTGATGGTCACCAGTGCCACCTATCGGCAAGCCAACTCCAATAGCGCTGCGGAGCAGTCCGACCCCGAGAACACATGGTTTGCCCGAGCCAACGTGCAACGTATGAGCGCCGAGCAGGTACGCGACAGTCTTCTGGCTATAGCCGGGCAACTGGATTTGAAAGAAGGCGGCCCAAGCGTGGATGCCGAAAAATCCAATCGGCGTTCGGTGTACCGGAAGGTGATGCGAAACAAGCCGGATGAAGTAATGCACGCCTTTGATACGCCCGACCATATTTCACACATGCCAAAACGCAGCGTGACCACCACGGCGATGCAGTCACTGTTGCTGATAAATAGCGACTGGACTCGGCACCGCGCCGCGGGTTTTGCCCGGCGGCTGGCAAAGCTGCATCCGAATGATTCCGCTGCGCAGATTCAGGCCGCGCATGAGCTCACTACAGGACAACCGGCCACTGATTCCCAACTCGCGCTCGGGTTAGCCTTTCTCGCACCAGCCAACCGACCGATCATCACCCAAAAACAAGCCAACCCAGAGGTGGGTGAATTAAAAACTGCCAAACCCACGCCTGCCGCAATGCTTTCACCTAAGGGCCCTCAACGGAGTCTAGAGGTTATCAAGCCTGGCCTACTGCCTGAAGGTAATTTCACCGCAGAAGCGTTTATTCAGTTAAACTCACTGTTTACTGACGCATCGGTGCGCACAATTATTTCCCAATGGAACAGCAGCAAGGCCACACCCGGTTGGTCATTCGGCATCACCAGCACCAAGAGTGCCTATCAGCCTCGCAACCTAATCCTGCAGTTGATCGGAGTACCTCAACGCGGCGATCATGGATACGAAGTAATCGCCTCCAATTTACGCCCGGAATTGAATAAGCCATACTACGTGGGGTTGAGTTTAAAGTTCGATGACAACGGGGCTGGCAAGGCAACCTTTATTTTACAGGACTTGTCCAAGCCTAAAGCCCCACTGCAAACCACAACTAAGCCGTTCGCCAAAAACAAGCATTACGTGACCAATCAAGCGCCCATCATTGGCGGGCGGTCGCAGACACAGAGCCACTCGTGGGACGGTCTGATCGGCAACGTGCGCCTGACCAACCGCGTGCTGGCTCCGGAAGAATCCCTACTAAAGAAACCAGCCTCCGACCCCGACACACTCGCTCATTGGAAATTTACCAAAGCCGATTTTTATGCAGACAGTTCAGGCAATGAAAACACGTTGCAGATCGTCGGTGCCCCGACAGCTGCAGACCCCAGGCTGGCGCTACTCACCGAATATTGCCACGTACTGTTGAACGCAAACGCGTTCCTTTATATCGACTAAACATGATCAAAAGTTTTTCCTCTGATACAAGACGTGATTTTCTCCTACGCGGTGGAGCTGGCTTCGGCGCACTGGCGCTAACCGGTATACTCTCACGTGACACCACCTTCGCTGCTAATCACGATAATCCCTACGCAATCAAACAGCCGCATTTTAGGCCCACAGCAAAGCGCGTGATTTTCCTTTTTATGGAGGGTGGACCTAGCCATATGGATTTGTTTGATCCCAAGCCACTCATCCAAAAGCTTGCCGGCCAACGCATGCCCGATAGTTTTAAGAGACCGATTACAGCCATGGGTGAGACAGAATCGCCTATCCTTCCCAGCCAGCGCCAATGGAAACAGCATGGTCAAAGCGGTCTTTGGGTCAGTGACTGGCTCCCCCATACTGCAAAGTGCATGGATGATATCGCAGTAATTAAATCCTGCTGGACCAACGGCATCAACCACAGCGGTGGGGTGTGCCAGATGAATTCGGGCCAACCTCTGGGTGGCCGACCAAGTCTCGGTTCGTGGGTCAATTATGGTCTTGGCACCGAGAACTCAAACATCCCCGGCTTTGTCGTGATGACCGATACCTCAGCCACGCCCACCAACGGCCCTCGCAATTGGAGTGCAGGGTTCATGCCAGCTGTACATCAGGGTGTAAGATTCAATCATGGTGCGGACCCGATCAAACACTTAGGCCTACCCAAAGGGGTAAACCCCGAAATGCGAAGCAAGCAACTAAAACTATTGAGACGCCTTAATGAGGAACACCTCCAACAGCGCAAGAGTAACAACGAACTCGAGGCACGGATTCGCAGTTATGAGCTGGCTTATAAAATGCAAGCAGCGGCCCCCGAAGCAGTAGATCTTGCCCGGGAAACAGAAGCAACCAAGAAGCTATATGGTTTTGGAAACAAGGATACCGAACCCTTCGGCCGCTGCTGCCTTCTAGCCAGACGACTGGTCGAAAGAGGTACCCGATTTGTCCAGATTTATCATGGAGCAGGCAGTAAATGGGATTCACATTCCAAGATGGAAGCCAATCATGGCCGTCAATGCCTCCAAAGTGACCTGCCTACTGCTGG
>CAZTTU010000202.1:0-3822 GCA_964616045.1 uncultured Verrucomicrobiota bacterium
AGCGTTTTCTACTGAGTCGGAGGCGTGGCAAATGTTTTCCATGCTGGTGGTGCCCATGTCGCCGCGGATGGTACCAGTGGGGGCTTGGGTGGAATCAGTGGGTCCGAGCAAATTACGAATCATGGTGACGGCATTTTCGCCCTCCAACACAAGAGCAAGCACAGGGCGAGAGCTCATGAACTTGACGATTCTCGGAAAGAACGGCCTATCAGCAATATGCGCGTAGTGTTCCTTGAGCAAATCATCGGTGAGAGCAATGAGCTTGGCTGCGCGGATTTCAAATCCAGCCCTTTCAAAGCGTCCAATCACTTCACCGGCATGTTGGCCAATGAGACAATCGGGTTTTAACAAAATAAGTGAACGTTCAATTGCCATTGTCCAGTTGCGGCAGACGGAAAACAAAGCAGGTTTATGCGGGCAAAGCAATGAGCAAAAGTTAGTCGCCGCTCACGCAGTGTTCCGCCAGTGCCACGGCACTGATCATGGCTTTGGCTTTGTTGACCGTTTCCTGAAATTCATTTTCCGGCACAGAGTCATTCACCCAACCGCCGCCGGCCTGCACATAGGCTTTGCCTTCCTTGAGCAAGGCGGTTCGGATGGTGATGCAACAGTCGAGATTTCCGTTGAAACTAAAGTAACCCACCGTGCCGCCGTAAGGGCCCCGGGCTGTTTGCTCAAACTCACTGATAATCTGCATGGCGCGAATCTTCGGCGCACCAGTGAGTGTGCCGGCGGGAAACGTGGTTCGCATCAGGTCATAAGGGGTATTGTCCGCAGTGAGTTTGCCAGTCACGCTGGATACAATGTGCATCACATGACTGTAGCGCTCAATCACCATCATGTCTGCCACTTGCACACTTCCATATTCGCATACCCGACCAATATCGTTTCGGGCCAGATCCACCAGCATCACATGCTCAGCTCGTTCCTTGGGATCGGCGAGCAAATCCTCCTCGAAAGCGAGATCCTCCCCGAAGCTCTTGCCACGCGGCCGTGTTCCGGCGATGGGACGAATCTGCACCTCGCCTTCTTCACAGCGCACATGAATTTCCGGGGAGGCACCAACCAGTGAAAAACCATCGAGCTCCAGCAAAAACATATAGGGCGAAGGATTGATGGACCGCACCGCGCGGTACACATCGAGCGGTGCTGCCTTTACCTCAATGGAAAAACGCTGCGAACCCACCACTTGAATGATGTCGCCCGCGCGGATGTACTCCTTGCTCTTGGCGACGTTGGCAAGGAAAGCATCCTTCTCCATGTTGGACTCAAAGGGCACGATCGGTGGCTCATCAGGAAAGGAAACGGGCCTGTGCTCGCATGGTTGCTCGAGCAGTGACACCAACCTCTCCACTTCACTCACTGCATCCTCGTAAACCTCCTCCGGTTTCGCGCCCTCCTCAATGATGGCGTTGACAAGTATGGTGATGGTCTGACGCACGCGATCGAAAATGAGCAATTCATCGGCAATCAGAAAATACATCGTGGGCGTGCCAAGCTCATCCTTGGGTGGCCGCGGCACCACCGGCTCCACATCGTGAATGAATTCATACCCAATAAACCCCACTGCGCCACCGGTGTATCGCGGCAGGCCGGGCAAATCCACCGGTTGATATCGGCCCAGCACTTTTTCCACGACCTCTAGGCCATCACGCACGTGGTCTTCGCCCGGCTCACGCGAGACGGTATAGGTGGCCGTAACCTTGCCGCCCTCCACCACCTCCACCTGATCACCCTGCTGACGGATAATCCCGCGTGGGTTGCAGCCAACAAAGGAATACCGGCTCAAGTGTTCGCCGCCCTCCACACTCTCAAAGAGGAATGCCTCGCCCTCGGAACGGATTTTGCGATAGGCCGAGAGCGGCGTCTCAAAATCACCTAGAATCTCACGGTAAACCGGAATCAAATTGCCCTGCTGCGCATGAGTCAAAAACTCCTCAGCCGTGGGCGTGATGTTTGGAGCCTCACTCACGTTTACTTCTTGCCGTATACCTCATCCGGATCAAAGAGGCACTCCTCAGTGACTTCCGAATCGCCATCCTTTACGGAGGTAAAGAAGCAGCTCTTGTAGCCTTTGTGGCAGGCGGCGCCATCCTGGACGACCTGAATGAGGAGCGTGTCCGCGTCACAATCGTAGGCGAAATCCTTCACTTGCTGCGTGTGCCCACTGCTCTCGCCCTTCATCCAGTATTTCTGCCGGCTGCGACTCCAGAAATGTGTCTTGCCCGTTTCGAGAGTACTCTTGATCGAGTCAGAATTCATCCACGCCATCATCAGCACCCGCCCGGTACCCTCTTCCTGAATGATGGCCGGGATGAGGCCATCATCATTAAACTTCAAATTGTCGATAAAAGACATGTGCTTGGTTTACCGCAGGTCCTTGTTGCAGCATAGGAAAAAAGGAGTGAAACCTGTTGAAAGAGCCAGAGAGCCCTTTTACTTCTTGGCGCTATGGTAAATTATGCATTTTGGCAACGCCTTCTGGAATTATTCGATCTGGGGTTTTGGTGAGGTTGCCTTTGACACAAAGCCCCACAACTTTCTGAGCTCTGCCTATTGCTGATAGGTATGAGTATACAGAACTAGCAAAAGCTGAGAGAAGTTCATGATATTCATAGACGACAAAAAAAGTAACGCGTTAACAACGTCGGACGGCTTGTGTACTAGATTTAAATTGCCTCCATACAAGATTTTGCCGTTATTAAATTACTCCAATCAAATTAATAATTCCGTAACAAACACCTACTTGGACCAGCATTAAGCCAATGGTCTGCCAAATCTCACAATTAAAGAGCCACTTCATTCCGATGAATAAAATAACTGGCATCGGCAACACACCGAGCAACTCCCAATCCACATCTACATCTGTATCGAGGTTGCTTAATATCTCGGGAGCCAAAAACATAAATACATAACCAATTCCACCCATCAATAGGTTAAAAACGGCGCATTTTTTTATTCCGTCCAATACTCCATGCCTAAAGGGGCTGTCTTCCGGGCGAAAATAAATCCATAAAGATATGCCAAGAACTAAAGTATTTAATCCGGAATAGATCAGCCATATCCCTCCAAATTGGTCACCTGGGGGTGACTCCTGTTTTGTGCTCGCTTTGAGGGCAAGGAAACACCCGATTCCCACCATTACTGCCAATCCACCCACGCTTGCGCAAAAACCGACAATATCCTTCTTTTTGATGGCTTTCGCTACATCTGATGAATCCTCCGAAACATCTGATGTGTTCTCCCAAGGGTCTTGGTCTGGCAGAATCTGTGCGCGTGGATCTTCAAACTCCATTCGGTTGCCACATCTCGTACAAATCACCTGATTCGTTTCCAATGGTGCCTGGCACTGTGGGCAAGACTCCCCCGCAGCAGGAGTGGCAGAAGGAGGATCTCCTGCCATTGTCACCCCCGGAATCTGGCCGATCGGCACCCAGCCGGCCATGCCATCCTGCCAAGCCTGATCCGTGGGCAGGAGCGTGCCATTCGTCAAGCAGGCATTTACCTCCTCAAGGCTGTATGGCCCGTATCGTTCGCCGCCTCTATCAATGTGAACCTGCATGTTCAAATTCTGAATGGACAAGCAATTCCGTTTGCTTAAACCAACCTCACCGGAATATCTGCTTTGGCCAGATGCTCTTTCACCTCGCCCACGGTGTATTCACCAAAGTGAAAGATGCTCGCAGCCAACACTGCGTCCGCCTTGCCTTCCTTTAAGACATCCACCATGTGGTCAAGATTGCCTGCCCCACCACTGGCCACCACCGGTACCCCAACATTCTCACTGATGCGTCGGGTGATCTCGATGTCATAACCGGCCTT
>CAZTTU010000203.1:0-3821 GCA_964616045.1 uncultured Verrucomicrobiota bacterium
GGCCACGCTCAAGGAATTGAAGATCAACGACAAGCTCATCGGTGAAGTCATGGCGGTGGCAGCGAGCACCAAGGATGAGGTCCTAAACAAGTAGGCAAAGTCTACATCGACTTGCTCTAGCCCCCGTGAAGACGGGGGCTATTTATATGAATCTTCAGCGCACAACTGTTATAAATTCCAGTTGGTTCCGGGTTTAAGGGAACTTTGCCCGATGGGTTTCCCTAGGGGGTAAGCCCATCACCGCTATTTTGCGATTTTTGGATTAACTCTATTTCGTAGCCTTCGGGGGCGTCGATGAATGCAAAGCCGCCTCCGTTTTCGTTTAGATGAGGGCCATCGGAGTATTCGATGCCTTGGGCTTTGATATGTTTTTCAAATTCCTCAAGGCAATCGACCTGAAAGGCAAGGTGGGTCAAATCTTCCTGTACATGGACCCCGCCACTGGAGGGGTAAGAGCAAATCTCGATTTCCTCCTCGCTGTTTGGAGTTGCCAGAAAAACCAGTTCGGATCCGCGTGGAGACTTGTGGCGGCGGGTCTCTGTGAGGCCGAGGATTTTTGTGTAGAATTTTATCGTGCGTTCGAGATCGTCGACGCGGTAGCGAGTGTGCAGCAGTTTCGTGACAATTGGCATGGGCAAAGGATGGCGTACTGGTCAGTGCGGTGCAAGACGAAGGAATGACTTGCCAAGGGAACACACAGATAGAGAGGATGTGGGGGTGTTCAGGTTATTCATCTGTCTGCAGACGGCAATTGCAGCACTGGCTGCAGCCAAGGCCGGGCAGGGCGTGGTGGCGGTGCCGCGTATTCCGGCTGCTTTGCGGGAGGAGGTTATGCCTTTCCTTAATCCCGGGACACAGCGGTTTCACGGCTGGCACCCGGTGGAGCGCAGGATACTCGTGGGTGCGCCCGACGCAAATGCCACGCAGTTGTTTGTTGTTGATCAGCCGATGGGTGTTGCGCGTCAGTTGACTTTTGGGCCGGAGTCAGTGTATGGGGCGGCGTATCAGCCGGAGATCGGCAGGCAGATTCTGCTGCAACGAGAAGCGACCGGGGTGTCTGGGCGGCGGTTGATATTTCGTATCCGTCCAGAATTAATGAGGCCGATCCCTGTTCTGCTCTCTGATGGTCCTTGGTCATACGATTTCCCGTGCTGGGCACCCAACGGGCAACAGGTAGCCTATCTCTCGCGTTCACAGGGCTCAGAACTGGAGCTGGACATACTTAATCCGTTGGCGCCGAAGACTGCACGGAGGTTGGCGGCTTTGCAAGGGGAGTGGTCTATTGAACATTGGGCTCCTAACAGCGCGATGCTGCTGCTGCGTGAGATTGTTTCCGGCACAGAAAGTCGCCTGCACTTGATGGATGCCGGAACAGGCACACTCTCATCCATAATTCCTCGCGGTGAGCGTAAAGTGATGTATGGGATGGCTCGGTTTGCGCCCACGCTGGATGCTGCGTTTTACACCTGTGATGCAGAAAGTGAGTTTCAGCAACTTTGTCGGCTAAACCTTCGTACAGGCATACACAAGGTCATGCTCCCGGCATTGAAGTGGGACGTGGAAACGTTGGCCATCTCGCCCGGGGGGAAGCAGGCGGCATTGGTCATCAACGAGGCTGGCTTTGGCCAGTTGAGGTTGCTGAATTTGGAAACCACCAAGATGTCCGTCCCTGCCAACCTGCCGCGTGGTCGGGTACGCGACCTTCATTGGCGCGCAAATGGAACGGAGTTGGGCTTTTCGGTGAGTGCGGCAGATTCAGCGGGGGATGTATTTTCTCTGGATACGTTAAACGCTCAACTCACGCGCTGGACGCGGCGTGTGGCCACAGCACATGAGTCGCCCAGTGTTGGCTCAGTGCGTTCGTTCGACGGCGAGCTTTTGCCTTTGGTTTATTGGCTTCCGAATGCCCGGCGCTTCGTTGAGCCGACGCGCCGACCGGTTCTTCTCCTTCTGTCTTCCGCTCCAGATGGGCAGATGCGGCCCGGTTACTTGGGTCCACACAGTTATCTGCTGGAGAAACTCGGTGTGGCTGTTGTCTGCCCCAACTTGCGTGGTGCGGGCGGCTACGGTAACCGCCACCGGAAGCTTGATAACGGAGTTTTGCGCGCGCACACGTTGTCAGACCTTAATGCCGTGCTCAACTGGATTCGCCAGCACCCGCAACTGGACGGTGAGCGTGTGGCAATGTGGGGTAAGGGCTATGGCGGTAGTCTCGCGCTGTTGGCCATGTCAAAATTCAACTCCTTTATTCGTTGTGGAGTGGCCATTGACCCGGTGACAAACTGGGTCTCGCATTTGCGTGATGCGCCGGCGGGCAAGAAAAGTTGGCTGCGCGCAGAGTTTGGCGATGAGCGTGATAGTAAAACGCGGGATTTTTTGGATCATTTCTCGCCGCTGGATGCTTTCGTGAAAAATCCGGAATCCATTTCCTCATCCAGCCCAGTGCTGCTGCTGGGAAAGTCGGGCAAGTTGGCGGAGGTTTTTCGGGAAAAGAAAAAAACGGCGTGGGTCTTGAAGCAAACTACCTCCTCAAAAACTGCCGGAGAGGAGCACCAGTTCCTTGCTTCGGTATCGTTCTTGATAAAGAACTTGCTCCCGCCACCATCGCATTAAAGTCTGCCGGTAAAAGTGTATTTATAGGGAGGCGGTTCAGTAAACCTGCCATTTTCGCGTTCTTCCCATGCTTGCTGCGCATCCTTGCGGCCGCCGGTATACCAGGAGGGTTTCCACACGTGGTCAACACCGAGCTTGCTGGTGTGGCCGTCTGCCCACAATACACCACTCATGCCGCGGTTACGGAAGATTTCGTATAATGCCACTTCGGAGTTCGCGCGGTGCCTCGCGCCGGGGTTGAAGTCCGGATGTGCGTGGTTAAAGGCGTTTCGGTCATGGGCAAAAGCGTAGCATGGCACGTCGCCGTTTCCATCCATCATCGGCTCGGAATGATCCTGGGCCCAGATCGTCTGGGCCGGGAACAGATAGGTGTCAATGTCGCGCCCCGTACGCCTGCGGGTATCCGAAAAACATGCCACCTCATCATACCACAACGAAGCTACTCCATTGAAGGCGTAATCCACGTATTGGTGCCCATTTGCTCTGGGACCGTCGGAATTTTCCTCAAGCGTGTAATGCGTCATCGGCGAGTGGAACAGTAGTTTGTACTCTTTACCACTGCCATACATGGCACCCCAATAGTGATTGTAGGGATTTCCATCAGGTGGCGATTTCCAGTAACCACCGTTAGTGCGCGGACCGCCATCACCGTCGCTGTTTTGATGGTAATCCCAGACAATTGTGCCGATAACACGAAGGTTGTTCATTGAGCTAGAAATCTTCATCTTGGTGCGTGCCAGATTGACTGTTGGCAACATCATTGACATGACCACTCCAAGAATGGCAACGACCACCAAGATCTCTATCAGCGTGAAACCCTCGCATGATATGCGGGAATTTTCGTTCCATAACCTGAACTTGCCTGTACGGGTGTTCATTTCCACTTGGTCTACTCCTACTTCCGTGATTATGTCGGCCTTCCTGTGAGTTTCCAGTAAATAATGCGACCGTGCTTATCTCTGGAATATTGGGTGCAATCGGCGGTTGCTGGCCATGAATCGAACATTCCACCATCCCCGGCAATTTGGCAGTGATAACAATGCTGGCATTTGTCCCGAGGCTTGGGTCGCGTTGGCCGAGGCTAACTCAGGGCATACTGCCGGCTATGGTGAGGATCGTTGGACGGAGAAGGCTTGTGACATAATTCGGGGTGTTTTTGAGAAAAATTGCGAGGTTTACTTTGTTTTTACCGGATCTGCCGCCAATGC
>CAZTTU010000204.1:0-3806 GCA_964616045.1 uncultured Verrucomicrobiota bacterium
TTTTACCCTGGTAGGGTTAAATGAAGTACGCAATTTTATCTGATATTCACGGAAATCTTGAGGCACTTGAAACCGTGCTGGCTCACGCCAGGGAAAATGGATGTGAGAAGTACGTGTGTGGTGGTGATGTCGTGGGCTACAACGCCAATCCTTCTGAATGTATGGCTATTGTACAAGAAATGGGGATGCCCTGTGTTAAGGGTAATCACGATGAATATGTGGCTGATGAGGACTTAGATCTCAGTACATTTAATCCCGTGGCGGCTGAGGCGGTGTTGTGGACACGTGAGCAACTTTCCGCGGCACAGCTTAAGTGGCTTGGGCAATTACGCTATTTACGCTTAGTCGATAGTTTTTCTGTCGTGCATGCCACGATGGATGGCCCTCATGGCTGGGGTTATGTAGTGACTAAAATGGATGCGGCGGCCAGCTTTACGTACCAGACCACGCCAGTATGCTTTCATGGGCATACTCATGTGCCTGTGGCGTTTACTGAAGGTTTGGATATTTCGGGCGATTTTTATGATTCAATCAAGGTGGAGCCGGGCAAACGTTATTTTATCAATGTCGGTAGTGTGGGGCAGCCCCGTGATGGTGATTCCCGCGCAGCTTATGTGATTTATGATACGAAGAATGCAAAAATAGACCTGCATCGTCTTGACTACGACTTGGTGAAAACGCAGGGAAAAATTCGGGCAGCCGGGTTGCCTGAGCGATTGGCTGAACGGCTTTTATTTGGTAAGTAGCTTTTGCCAATTCTTGTGCCTTCATGCGATTGAAAATCTTGATCCTTAAGCCAAGTTCCCTTGGTGATGTTGTCCATGCTTTGCCTCTATTGCGTATACTAAAGCAGCACTATCCATGGGCTAAGGTCCATTGGTGGATTGAGGGTGGCTTTGCCCCGCTTCTAGCGAATGATCCTGACCTAGAGAAAGTACATATCTTTCACCGTCGCAACTGGAATTCTTTGGCTCGATTCTGTGGTCAGTTGCGATTGATTAAGGAGCTTCGGGAAGAGAATTTTGACTGGGTGATCGACCTACAAGGCTTGGCTAGGAGTGCGTGGTTCGGATGGTTGGTTGGGGGCGGGCGGATGATAGGGCTCGATTCTGGTCGTGAGGGTGCCCGGGCATTCTATGACATATTGGTCAACAGGCACTCGGCGGACACACATGCAGTTGATTGGTGTCTCGATGCAGCACGTTTGATGGGCTTGGATACGAGCAGGAGTTTTGAGTGGCTTCCTGAGAAAGCGACTATGTGTGGCATGCCGCTGGATCCTTGTTATAAGTGGATTGTTTTTTGCCCGGGAGCAAGGTGGCCCAGCAAATGTTGGCCACTGGATTATTTCGTTAAATTGGCGTCGAAACTTGAGAATTTGAAAGACCAGGTTAAGATAGCAATCTTGGGGACGGAAGAAGATATAGAATTAGGGGAAGCTATCGGAAGGGCCGCACCTGAAATCTGTCTTGACCTAACAGGCAAGACAACTCTTGTCGAAATGGTTGATTGTTTGCGTTGCGCGCGCGTGGTGGTCGCTAATGACTCGGGGCCATTGCATTTAGCGGTTGCCTTGAATCGCCCCTTAGTAGGTTTGTATGGACCAACGCATTCAGCCCACACGGGCCCCTATGGTCGATCAAGTGACGCAATACAGGCTAATGTTTCCTGTTCCCCCTGTCGACTGCCGTACTGTCGTAGTCAAATTGACAGGGAATGCATGAAGGTCATTACTCCAGATATTGTGAAAGATGCCATTTTGTCGAACTTGTGAACAACTCAGGCTGAATCGATCTTGCTCGTTTAGGTCGAGGTGCTAGGGTACATACATGAGGAGGTGCTTGGGGTTTTTAACGGTGTTTCTTTTTTGTAAAGAAATGCTTATTTCGCAAGGCTTGAACGTCAGATTAATGGCAGATCACACTGAATACCTTCCTAACGAATCGCTTATGATTGGAGTCTCAATTGAAAATTTTTCAGGTACTCCGGTTGTTCTGGGCCAGCATGCCCAATGGATTCAGTTTTTGATACAGGATATTCATGGCCGACCTGTTGTGAAGAGCGGGAATCCTCCGGCAGGTGAAATATTCATTGTGCCCAATGCGGCCACAGTCACGCGTTGGATAAATTTGGCGCCCTATTACAACGTGCGTCAACAGGGTGCCTATTCAATTACCGCGAGCGTGAATGTGCGTCAGTGGAAGCAAAATATGCAGGCGGAACCCTGTCGGATTCAGGTTGTAGGCGGATTTGAGTTGGCGGCGAAAAAGTTTGGCGTACCCAATCGCCTTGGCCTCAACGCACCACCTGAAATCCGTGTGTTTAAGCTTCTGCGTAAACGTGATAATGGGCGACTGTTGTTGTATTTACGGGTGGCGGAGGAAAATGATTATGCCGTTTACAATGTTCGACGACTTGGCCCCATGGTGCAACTGTCGCCTCCAGAATATCAGATTGATTCCGAAGGGAAAATCCACATTTTTTTTCGCAGTGGCGCATTAACGTACATTTACTGTGTGGCTGATGCGCAGGGTCGACTGAAAAAAAGGCATACCTATCAGACATATCTTGGAAAGCGTCCTGTAATGAGGTCGGACGGGAAGAAGGGGCTTGAAGTTACTGGTGGCCGTAGGGTTTTTGTGCGTTCGGATTATCCGTTTGCAATCGAGGCTCCAAGGCGCAAATTGCCTTTGCTCCGAGATTAGCGGAATAGTTTGGCGTGCGTTTGGATTTTTTTCCCTAGCTCTATGGCCACTGCAGAGGCGCGAGCTCGGTGTCTGGTCTTTGTGGTGAGCTTGCCGGGTTTCAGAAACATTCGTGCCGCAGCCATGATCTCACCATCAACGTTTTTTATTGGCATGATTACCTCGATTATATCGCGCCTTTCGCTATAAACGACTGCTCCGTTTTCAATAGTGGCCCGGCAATTTATGTGGGCGGGTTGTCCGACTTGTTTCACGTCAGTGGCGGCTGCGATTTCTAGGGTTTTTTTCCCGGGGCGGATTGCGGCCAGTTCCATACGTTGGAGGTGTTCGTTTGATCGTGTGATTTCATTGACTACTGACTGGGCAAAGCTCAACGGAACTTTAACACTCGATAATGCAAAAAGGCAGTCTGTGTCACCTCGTGCCCAAAAGCCTATTTTGCCACGAGGCATGTCTTTAACGGGAATAACAGGGAAGGTTCCTCCGTTGAGTCGCCCTGAAATCTGGTTGTTTTGGCAGGTTAACTCCAACCGGTACCAACCGTCCTCAGGCAGCTTGATATCACTTTCCGGCCCACCGACGGGAACACCTTTTTCGCAGTATTTAAGATACATTCGTTTCTTGGCAGGAATGATTGCGAAAAGAATGTAGGAGTCATCCTTTTGGGCTCTAAAGAGCATGCCGGCAGCTTTTGTTCCGTTGCCCCCATCAATACGGAAGGAGGTTTTCAGTGTAAAATCTGTATACTCGTGCGATTTTAGGATCAAGGTTGGATAACGATCGGAATCAATATTGCCTCCCTTATGGCGGAGGCAATGACGTTTCACTATTTTAGAAGGATCCAGCTGGCTGGGCGTCTTAGTTTCAGTCACTACCCACTCGCTTGCTTCGCCGTCCGTCGCACGGAATCCGGTTGGGGTTTGACCGATGGGATGCTTGTTGAAGTTCAGCGGGTTATCAGCCGCCATCGACGGCAGAGCGAACCACACCAAGGCGAGTATTGGCCAGAATCTCATGGATTTGAGTCTACTATCGAATTCTGGCCCCGCAAGAGCAATTCATTCACCGAATCATGTCCGCTACCGTGTGGCCGGCGGGTAT
>CAZTTU010000205.1:0-3728 GCA_964616045.1 uncultured Verrucomicrobiota bacterium
TAGATGTTTTCCCCCGATACTTAACCGATATGTGATTTGCTCCGTCAACTACGTGATGGTTCGTCAGGAGATAACCGTCGTCCGTCACAAAGAATCCCGTGCCGTAACCGTTGATTTGCCTGGCAGCGGGAGGTTGTTCTGGGCGGATGTTGGCTTGGATCACAGCTGGAAATTCACCTGCAAACTCGCGTGCCAGTCTCTGTGCGCCGGCAATTTGACCATGAGTCATTCTTCCAGCAAAGTTGACTTTGTTTCTCTGAGCTTTCGCATAACCATTTGCAGCAGCAATACTAACCCAGGCATAGGCGACAATCACATCCATCTCGACCCCTTCGCCACAAGCAAACATCACCCCAAGGTTGTTCTGCGCAATGGGCATTCCCTGCATAGCTGCGAGCCCGTACAATTCAGCGGCCCACTCGTTATTCTCTAGAACTCTAACGCCAAGGTCATAACAACAACCAAGCTGAAACTGAGCGTTTGCATCGCCCCTCTTTGCTAACGCTGTTAACGTAGGAATGTCTTGCGGCAATGGATTTCCCATTCCTTGCTCGGCCAATGATAGACTCAGGCAGATGGCTAGCAGTAATATAAATGTGCGTTTCATTTTGATTCCTTTAGTTTGTATGTTCATTGGCTTAATGCCGACGCTACACACTACACCGAAAAAGTTTGTCAGTTTATTACGAGAAGTTTGGTCAAGCGCGTATAGGACTCTGGAGAACATCATCTTCCTCAACGCCACCAAATGAAAAAGGCCGAGGTGACTTTCACCTCGACCAGTGATTGAACTAACGGTTCGATTATCGAACGGTCATTGTCTTTTCTTCCACGAGCTCAAGAGCGTGCCATATCCCAACTGATATGCTTTTTCTATATTTTGGTCGGGCCATCCATATAATTTCAACAACTGTTCGATGATGCCAATCTGCTCACGTACTGCGGGCAGAAATTGTGAAGCAAGTATTTTTTGTTCGCGGTCTTGCGCTGCAGGTGCACCGGTGCCAGCCATCACTGCGTCACCAGCCAATTTAGCTCCCGCAAAGGCAGTCATTGCGAAAGCTGTCATTCCTCCTGCACTGTCCACAAGCCCGCCTCCGATCATCACGGAATCACCAAACCCTTTATGAAGTTTGACAGCGTTGGCACTCAACCAAATGCCCGCATCTGCCATGATGACCGCAGAAAGATTGAATCCCAATTGCTGACATAATGGGTCAGAAAAAGTGCAACTTTCCCGGAAGGTGTTGAATCCATATTGAAAAATCAACCCAACATTATTTGAATTGACGCCTATGGTTTTGAGCCGATTGTGCTGGGCCAGCAACTGTTCAACCCGTTCAATTTCTTGGGCATTACTTTGAATGGAGAATGAGAGAAGCAGACATGCGATTAATATGTATTTCATTTTGATTCCTTTTGTGTTTATTTTATTTGGCTTAATGCCTTTGTTAATTGATACACCGCAAAGGCTTGCCAGTTTATTATGAGAAATTTTGCTACATGCAGCCAAGGCTTCCAAAATCTACTGACAACGGACGAAACCGCATGTGATTCTTCTAGCAGAATTAGTGTGGAAAACCCACGGTGCTTCCTTTAGGCCGAGCGCCAAATCCGGGGAAATGCATGGAACAATACAAAGCCACTTATATAAACTTGATGAAAATCCCTTTAGAATTCGGTGTAGAGGTTGGATGGAGTTGCCTAAGCTGGCTTTTAATGGTGAATATTGGGTTTGAAAACGGTAAAACCAGATCGATTCTTTGACTTGGCAATGATGAAGATAGCCGGGCAGGCCTCGCTTCCTGAATTGGATGAACTGGAAAGGTTGTTTGTCCAGAAACCTGAGTTAAGAAAGGAGTTCGAGCGACTTGCCCAAGAATCTTGCTTGATGTTAGAATTGATACCAATGATCCGTGAGGCTCAAATTGCCCATTAATTTCCTTGAGCCATGAGTGAACCGGACTTGCAACGGATTTTGGAGGGCGACTTGGGGGTCTGGGATGAGGCCTACCCATGGTTTTACCCAACGGCCTATGCCGTGGCACGCAACAAACTCATCAATCCCCCAGCTGACTACCCGGCTGACGTGGAGGATGTGGCCATTGAATCGATTACCCGATTGGTCCACCGTGTGCCGAAGCTAAGTCCTCCCCCGGCCAAGGTGGGCGAGTTAATGGCTCTTCTGGCACGAATCACCGATAATAAGGCCTCGGATTTCCTCAAAAAAAAGAGGGCCCAAAAGCGCCCCGACGAAGAATCTTTTCCCGAAGATGAAGAGACAGGGGAAACCATAGAACCACCCGACCAGAATAATCTGGCCCTGCGCTTGTCAGAACGAGATATGGGCAGGTTAATTGGTGAGTTGGCCGAACAACTCAAGCCCATTGAGATGGAAGTTTACGAGGATTTTCATAAATTAGGCCTCAAACACCGTGAAATCAGTGAAAAGCGAGGGATTCCGATGGGATCAGTCGGGGTTCATTTGATGAAAATGCACGAAAAAATGCGAAAAATGCTCAGGAAACTGGGGGAATAATTTTTTGTAAAAATCTTATAATAAAAACCTGATGGACTTCGGTGTAGGGTGCAGCGAGGTTTAATCTCCGGGGAAAGCGAAAAGAACAATACAAACAGGCAATTTACGTTGAGTACGGAAACTCCAAACCAATTCTTTGACTTGGCAATGATGAAGATTGCCGGGCAGGCAACTGATGCTCAGCTGGCAGAGCTCGATGGCCTTTTGGCCAATAATGTGGTCTTACAAGATGAATATAATCGTTTGGCGGATGAATGCCAGCTGCTGAATGAGGTGCTCCCTTTGGCCGCAGCAACCCAGGCCACAGAAGGTGAATTCCCGGAGTGGGCCCGGTCCAATCTGAAGAGGGAAGTCGAAGTGGCAATGCCGCCAGCGGAAACTGCATCCGGATTCAAATTCTGGGCTTTGGGGCTGGGATTGTCCGCCGCTTGTGCCGTGGTGTTATTGGCCGTATGGGGCAACGGAGAAAATCCTAATGAGCCCTCACTCAACGCTCATTCTAAGCTGGTGAATCTCAAAGACCTTTTGCAGACTTGGGATCGGCTCGAGCCCAAGGATCGTCAACGGGCCAAAGACCTTTTGCAGACTTGGGATCGGCTCGAGCCCAAGGATCGTCAACGGGCGTTAGAACGTGTGCGTGACCAGTCTCCGGAATCCTATGGCAAATCCATTGAGGCTGCCTATCTTGCCGCCGTCGTTGACCGACATGGATACCAACCTACGGAGCTTCTCAGCCCAGCAAATCGGTCACAGCGCTCGGTTATTGTCATCAGTGTCAAGAAAGATGGTAGCTTCAAGATGGGAGACAAGGCGATGAAACTTGATCAGATCGGGATAAAGCTCAAGGAAGAGGTGCAGAAAAACCCCGACCAAAGGATACTCGTGCGTAGTGATGGCGACGCCCTGTATAAGCACGTTGCTGCCGTTGTTGCCGCCGCCAAGAGTGCCGGCATCCGTGAAGACTTTTTGAATTATGCCATCGACTAGCATTGGACTGATTCCAGCGCTCATCCTGCGCCAATTCCTCTCTATTACCCGAACTAGTAAAATTGTCGCTGGATTAGTGCATACTAACCACGGCAGATCGCAACATCTCGGCTTGCGTTGTGGGCGGGTAGCAGGCACATGTTGCCAATGCTTCAGCAACACCAGCAGGCGTTCACCGTGTCCACACGGGGACGGGAGTTCC
>CAZTTU010000206.1:0-1765 GCA_964616045.1 uncultured Verrucomicrobiota bacterium
TTGCCGACCTACGGGATGCCAATGCGACCATCACTACACAGGAAAAAACCCTGGATCTGGAAAACGAAAGGCTACAGGACCTCAATGAACAGATGGCTGCGACAAGGATCTATGCGCCTGCAGATGGCAGGGTGATTTATTACCCCGGTCGATATGAGAGTTTTGGCCCCATTGAGGATGGAGCCAAGGTCCACAAGGGCCGCAAGTTGATCAAGTTGCCCCGAACCAACTCACTCAAGGTAGAACTCAATGTGCCAGCCGCCAGACGCGATGGTCTGGAGCGCGGGATGAAGGCCTGGGTGCAGGTGAACGATGTGACGGTGCCAGGCACCCTTTCGGTCCTTGGCAGTAACGTGGATACCAACAAGCGAGGGCACACCGACAAATCCTATTTCAAGGGTGAGATTACCATCGATACCGTTGAATTCCCCGACGCTTTCCGGGAAGGGGTGATGGCTGTTGTGGAGATTAAGGTCAAGAATCTCGTGGGTGATGAACAGCGCATCAAGGTGCCCAACCAATGTGTCACTACGCGAATGATTAGTGAGGATACCACCGAGACCGGCTGTTGGGTGCTAGATTCAGTTACGAAAAAACATGCATGGCGCCCCGTCGATATCGAGTATAGCGATGAAAAATTTATCGCCATCAAGAAGGAAACCGACCCAGGTCGTGGACTTAAGGAAGGTGAGCTGGTCCATTTGTCCCCGCTGACCGAGGCTGAGAACCTGAATCTGGAAGAAGGCGTTGTGGGCAAGGGATATATCGAGTTTAAGGAGGGGAAACCTGCGCCCGCTGAAGAAAAGGAAGAGGATGCTGATAAAACTGATAAAGATACGGTGTCCAAGACCAAGGACCCTGTTGTTCTCCTGAGCTTGGAAAAGGAACAAGAGCCCAAATGGGAGGTGGCCAAAGATGACGCAAAAGTGAGTTACGGGGAGGTTATGCAAAGAATGAAGGCAAAGGAAATATCAGGCGGCGAAGCAAAAGCAGCCATTGAGAAAGCGGGCACTCACTTTCGTGAGTCTGTCAAAAAATTTCTGACCAAGGATCAGTTGAAGAAATTCGATAAGCACATGAAGGCAGACGCCAAGGTTCTCTTGGGAAGCTAGCCGTGTGTCTTAGGTAAAATCCCAACCCCACCAGCCATGATGCCTTTTTTTTCCCTCCTGCGAGTTGTTCAGGTGGGCTTCAAGAGCCTGCGCTTACATAAGCTGCGGAGTAGCCTCACCATGCTGGGCATGGTCATTGGCGTGTGGGCGGTCATAACGCTGGTGGCCATTGGTGAAGGCGCCAGTCAGGACGCGCAGGAGGCTATCAAGCGCTTGGGCGCGCAGAATGTGATCATCCGCAGCGTCAAGCCGTTGTCTGACAAGACCCAGCTTCAAGGTCGGGGTATGGAGTGGGAGACAATCTACGGTTTGAAGAATACGGATGCGGCGCGCATTCAGGATACTGTGCCCGGGGTGAAGCGGGTGTTGCCCATTCTTAGCCAGCGCAAGAATGTGAAGCATGGTCGCCGCGAAGTGGACTGCCAGTTGATTGGGACCTATCCCTATTATCCGGATTTTACTCAATCCAAAATCGTAGCCGGGCAGTTCCTTAATGAAGCGGAGGAAAACAGCAAGGCGGCATCCTGTGTAATTACTCTTGAACTGGCAGAGAGATTGTTTGCCGGGCACAACCCGCTTATGGAAAAGGTGATCGTGCGGGGATTTGAATCATCACAGGTTTTTCAGGTTAAAGGTATTTTGCAGGAACGCAT
>CAZTTU010000206.1:1865-3722 GCA_964616045.1 uncultured Verrucomicrobiota bacterium
TGGACAAGCGGCGCAAGGGTGTTGTGGATTATGAAATTCAGGTGCCGATCAATGAGCTGAATACGCTGAAAGCGCAAAAGGCCCGTGACACACGCATGTTGATGTATATCGCCTGCATCTCGCTCCTGGTTGGTGGGATTGGCATTATGAACATCATGCTGGCCACCGTGACCGAGCGCACCCGGGAGATTGGCGTGCGACGCGCGCTCGGAGCCACACGGGTGGATATTACCGTCCAGTTTTTGGCCGAAACACTGATGCTCTGCCTCATTGGTGGCGGCATTGGGGTTGTTGGCGGTTGGGGCTTCGCTGAGTTCCGCCACAACATTTTGCACACCACCACCATTGTTACCAACTGGTCGGTAGTGGTTGCGTTTGGGTTGTCAGTGATAGTGGGGCTGGTTTTTGGTCTCTATCCGGCGCGGCGTGCAGCCCATCTTGATCCTATTGAGGCACTTCGACATGCCTGATGGAATGAATGTTTTATGTGTTTTGGTTGATGGCGTGTATGCCATTCCAAATCGGCTTGTGTGATCATGTACGGAGTCTCCATTCTACGCACTATTGAAGTCGGGTTTAAAAGCCTGCGACTCCACAAGTTGCGCAGCGGGCTCACGATGCTTGGCATGGTCATCGGCGTGTGGGCGGTGATAACGCTGGTGGCTATTGGTGAGGGGGCCAGCCACGATGCCCAGGAGGCCATCAAGAAGTTGGGGGCGAACAATGTCATTATCCGGAGCATCAGGCCCCCTTCCATGAGGGTACAGATGCAGGGTGGCTGGGAGAGTTTTTTCAGGCGATGGATGGCAATTTACGGGCTCAGGAATATAGATGCCATTCGCATCAAGGAAACCGTTCCGGGAGTGAAACGTGTTTTGCCCATCCTCAATAAACGACTCAATGTGGTGCACGGGCGGCGCGAGGTGGATTGCCAGCTCATCGGCACCTATCCCTACTATCCGGAATTCACCCAATCCAAAATCATCGCCGGTCAGTTCCTTAATGAGGCAGAGGAGCACGGCAAGGCGGCATCCTGTGTAATTTCCCTGGAACTGGCCCAGAGGCTTTTTGCCGGCCACAACCCGCTCATGGAAAAGGTGGTTGTGCGTGGCTATGAGTCTTCACAGGTTTTCCAGATTAAAGGCATCCTGGAGGAGCGGGTGGACATGGAGAAATTGCCGCAGTTGCCCGATTCCATGGGTCATACGATAACTGCCAATGTTTATATTCCCTTGTCTACATTTAAGTCATTATATGGTGTGAGGAACGTTGATCGGAGTGTGGGCAATCTAAAACTGGAGAGCGTGGAATTATCGGAGATACGCGTGGAATTTGCCACCGTTGAGGATGTAATTCCTTCGTTGTCACTGATCAACGAGGCGCTGAAAACCGGTCGTGACGAGACCGATTTTGAGATTATCGTTCCTATCAAGGAACTCAACACACTAAGAGAGCAGAAGGCTCGTGATACACGCATGCTCCTGTATATCGCCTGTATATCCCTATTGGTCGGTGGCATCGGAATTATGAATATCATGTTGGCGACCGTTACCGAGCGCACTCGGGAGATTGGCGTGCGTCGTGCGTTGGGCGCAACGAAGAGGGATATCACGTTTCAGTTTCTCTTGGAGACACTCATACTCTGTCTAATCGGCGGAGGGATTGGAGTGATTGGCGGCTGGGGGTTTGCCGAGTTTCGACATAATATCCTGCATATCACCACAATCGTGACCAACTGGTCGGTTCTGGTGGCCTTTGGTTTGTCCGTGCTGGTCGGTCTGGTTTTTGGGTTGTATCCAGCACGCCGCGCTGCCGATCTCGACCCCATTGAGGCGCTGCGGCACACTTAATTGCCGT
>CAZTTU010000207.1:0-3706 GCA_964616045.1 uncultured Verrucomicrobiota bacterium
CGGCCGTCAAACGCTTCATTGCCGATGGTAGCGCTTGTATAGCTTGCGCGAGAGTAGGTAGCCGCCAATATTTTATCAGGCCGGAGCTTTTTATGCTCTGGCCTTTTTTATTGTGAAATTATTTACCCAATTTAGTGGGGGGGCAGTTGAAGATGCAAAGTCCAGTATCAATGAAGTCACTAAAAAACTCACCTGACCTTTATTACAGGTCATATGATGCTACGCTGTACACGTTGCCTAATTCTCCGAAACGGTATGTTTCTAGACTCTTACGCCCAATCGGAATCATATCGCTGAGTATTCCATCGAATGTGCAGGTCCGTCATATATTAAACCAACATTCATTGCAACGAGTGGCAACATATGATTAAACGAAAATATCCAAGCAGAATTAATGGCGAATTCTTGACGGCCCTCTTTGCGATGCTTAAAAAACCGCCAAAATGGAGAAGGGAACAGTCTATCTAGTTGGAGCAGGTCCGGGTGACGTCGGGTTGTTTACTACGCGAGGCGCTGAATTGCTGGCTTGTGCCGATGTTGTCGTCTGTGATGCCCTTGTTAATCCCGATCTGCTTAACCTTGCCCCGGATAATGCCGAAATTATACCTGCTGGAAAACGGGCAAACTTGCACGCCATACCACAGGGCGAACTGAACGATCTGTTAGTTGAACACGCTAGGGCCAACAAGATTGTTGTTCGCCTAAAGGGTGGGGATCCCTTCCTTTTTGGTCGGGGCGGCGAGGAAGCCGAACGCTTGGCAGCTTCGGGGATTCCGTTTGAAATCGTGCCCGGAGTCACCTCCATTAGCGCAGTTCCCGCTTATGCCGGAATCCCTGCTACGCACCGCGAGCATTGTTCCAGCATTACAGTCCTGACGGGCCACGAACACTCTTATAAGCTGGATAGCACCATCGACTGGAAACATGTCGCGCAGGAGGCGGGCACCAAGATTATCCTCATGGGCATCGAGCGGTTACGCGGCATCACCGACCGCCTTCGGGAAAATGGCTTGGCCGACGATACTCCTGCAGCCCTTGTTCGTTGTGGCACCACCAGTCAACAACAGACGCTTTCCGGCACACTTGGCGATATTGCAGACAAAGCCGAGCAGGAGAAATTTGATGCCCCCGCCGTCATTATATTCGGCAGTGTTGTTAATCTCCGCGATAATCTCAATTGGTTTGAGCACCGCCCGCTCTTTGGTAGGCGCATTGTTATCACTCGGGGTCGTGGCCAGTCCAGGCAGTTGGCCTCCCGACTGGTTGAGTTGGGTGCGGAAATTCTGGAGATCCCCGTCATCAAGATAGTTCTTCCTGATGACATAGAGCCCTTGAAGGATGCAATCCTTGGAATTGCTAATTATGATTGGCTTGTTTTTACTAGTTCCAACGGGGTTGAACATTTTTTCAAGTGGTTCTTCGAAACCTATGACGACATTCGTGCCATCGGAGGATGTCGGATTGCTGCAGTGGGCCCATCCACTGCCGCCAAGTTGAAGAGTCTTCGTTTAAAAATTGACCTGATGCCCGATGAATTTACTGCCCTGGGGATCGCCAACGCGTTCCAGCAACACCAGAGCATCGAGAACCTGAACGTCTGCCTTTTGCGCGCTCATGTTGCAAACCCGGAATTGCCCAAGGCACTCAATGAAATGGGCGGCATTGTTGATGACATCCCGGTCTACCAGACAATCCCCGAGACCGAGGACCGTAACAATGCGACTGTCCGTTTGGCTGAAGATGGAGCTGATCTGATCACGTTCACAAGTGGTTCAACTGTCGAAAATTTCCACGCTCGCTTTGATTTGCCGAAGACGATTGAAAGGCACGGGCTGCAGGTTGTTAGCATCGGCCCGGAAACGACCCGGAACCTCCAGGAACTGGGCCTTAATTCCGCTGTCGAGGCCTGCCCCCACAATATCGACGGTATCATTGAAGCTATCTTGGATACAGTCAGGCGCTCCTAGTTGAACCTTTACCCGCAAAATCGTTTCAGCAGCACCTCAAATTCCGTTTGTTGCACGCGCTGAATAAGTGCGTATTCCTCTGATCCGGGGCGAGCTGATGCCACCGCGTCTACTATTGCAAATGAATCCCAATCACCTTCTGTAAGATGTGACAAGGAACTGCCGGTCAAAAAGTCCTTGGCGCGATTTGAGATTTCCGGGAACGTCGGGTGCGATCCCACTTGGTTGAACCAGTATTTCGCATTCGAATAATCTGGTTCCCGGCGGTGCATGATGCCGTGCACAAAGCTGCCGTCAGCACCCTTTATCCCCTGCGATATCCTGTGGGATTCATCCAGATGATCGTGCCACAGGAAAGCTGCGCTTCGCACTATGTGTACATTTTCATCGTTGACACCCGCCTGCGGAATGGCGGATTTCAATTTTTTTTCTAGTACATTTACAGGCAAGCTGCCGGCTCGTCGTTCGGGACCAAGACTTGGTGCCAAAGGCGTGTCAAAGAATCTGTTTAATGTTTCAGGTAGAGTGAAAGCCATAGATGAACTTCATAATTGATCGACTGGGTGTCAGCTAGATTCTTGCTGGACCGTTTCGCGATAGGTCGCATGTAATTTTGCGCTTAGCGGTGAGATGGGAATAGCTTTGTTGTTGATCTGGTTGACCGGCTGAATTTCGCGTACGCTGTTTGTGAGGAACACGCTTTCGGCATCAAACAAATCAGTCGGCGTGATGTTCAGCTGAGCGGTGGGTAAGTTTATTTTGAGGGCTAATTCCAGAATCATACCACGAGTGATCCCCGACAGGCAGCCACTGCTTACGGGGGGTGTAAACAGGGCGTTATCCTTGACCCAAAACACATTACTTCCACTCGCCTCGGTGATGTTTCCGTTGTGGTTGGTAAGTAAAGCTTCATCCATGCCGGCCTTCTCTGCCTCCCGAAGGGCAATAATGTTGGCCAGTTTATTCGTTGTTTTCAGCGTGGAAAACGGGTCGTGATCACTCTGTACTTGAATTGAAGTGCCCAGCTTCACGGGAGTTACGTTATTAGGGTCTATATTTGGAGCTTCATGCAGAGAAATTAGCACGGTTGGGTCATAATTTCCTGTAGTGCTGAATCCGCGCTTGCCAGGGCCTCGTGTGGCTTGGATGCGCAACACACCATTGGTGATATTATTTCTCTCAATCAATTCACTGGTGAATTCAAGATAATCGGAAAAGGAATATTTTTCAGCGATAAATAGTGATCCTAGTCCATGGCTCAGGCGGCCGATATGTCGGTCGAGCAGAAACGGTTTACAGTCATAAATGCGAAGTGTTTCAAAGACGCCGTCCCCATAAAGAAAACCACGATCAAATACAGAAATTTTGGCTTCCTCCTCCTCAACAAAATTTCCATTGAGAAAAACCTTCATTTCAGGCAAGCCAATCGTGTATCACATTGCCGGCGACTCCGGTAAGGCGCATGTCCAGGCCCTGGTGCCGGTAGGTCAGTCGCTCGTGGTGCAGGCCGAAGCAATGGAGCATGGTGGCGTGCAGGTCGTTGGGGTGGACGGGGTTTTCGTCGATGGCCCAGCCGATCTCGTTGGTGCGCCCGTAGACCTGGCCCCCCTTGAGGCCACCGCCGGCCATGAGCATGGTGAAACAGAAGGGGTGATGGTCGCGCCCGGTGTTCATCTTGCGGCCCCCGCGGTTTTCGCCCAGGGGGGTGCGGCCAAATTCCGAGCCCCAGACGACCATCG
>CAZTTU010000208.1:0-3651 GCA_964616045.1 uncultured Verrucomicrobiota bacterium
TTCGAGCCAAGCTTGATGCCTGGATGGTGCGCTCCAAGGACCCCATGCTCGAGGTATTTCGCAAACGCGAGGATGCCGGCCTTGTCGAGGCTTACGTGCAGAAACTGGAAAAAGAGTCCTTGGCCCGCCGCGGCAACAAACAAAAAAACAAACCCAAAAGGCGAACGGGCTTGTTGAAATGGACCCTGCCCAAGAGTGTCACGCCCGGCCAAGCGGTCAAGCTGACCCTCGCCCACAAGATTCCCAAGCGGCTCGGCGAACAACTGCTGCATGTTACCTTCAGGGACGGATCAGGCAAACGCATTGAGCGCAAAGTGCTCAAAGCCGCCGGCACCGGAGAAATCCAAGTGCAGTTTGATGTGCCCAAGGATTTGCAGGGCAACCAAGCCAGCTTTGCCGCATTTATCGGCACAGAGTTTTCCAAAAACCTCCAGCACCTGACCTCAAAACCCATCAGCACAAAGTAAGTCAGTCAAACTCAGGCTTCGCTTACCACTGTGTGGGTGACGTCTAGTTGTTTCTCATCGTCATCTCTTCCTCAATAAAACATTTTTGGATAACGACTTAGTAGTAGCCTATGAAGAGGAAGAAGATTTGCGTTGGCGAGCATTCTTCTTGCCGGAGGCACTCTTGAATTGCGCTGGATCAGGACAGTGCGCAGCCAAATCATCCAGTGTGGTTTCTTCCAATAATTTCCTGTAAGGATTTACGATAGTGACCCAGCGATCATGGATGGCACATGAACTAAAGGTTCCACAGTCGTCGTCACCAAAGGGACATACCATCTGCCGGGCTACATCATCAAAGAGAGTCACTATGTCTCCCAAAAGCACTTTCTTAGCCGGACGCTTCAAGTTAAATCCACCACCCACACCGCGTGAACTAGAAAGGATACCACTCTTGACCATTGTCTTGAGAATCTGCTGGAGGTACTTGACCGGCACATCCACCGACTCGGCGACATCCTTGGCCGAAACCGGTCCAGCGTCATCCTTCTGGGCAATATAGGTCGACGCCCGAATCGCATATTCACTGGTAGAAGAAAGCATAGGTACCTACTAATATATCTTTAATTATACTTTACCGAGGACTAACGGGCAGATAGGACAGAGATTGTCAAGGGGAAAACAAAGCTATTTACCCAGAATTCCGAGGAAATGTGGTGTGAATTATGACGGAAACTGTTGCTCCACTTTTGTCCTTAAATTTTGAACGCACATCGCCAAACCTGCTTATGCTTCTCAAAATCCTGCAAATCTTGTTCTCCCATGTCTCCGTGAACTCACTGACCGATCAATATCTATCGGCATTAGTAGGCAGATCGTGGCAGTCACTACTGGTTAGTCTGCAGATCGAACATCATGCCCCAGTTATTGATCGGGCATGATGACCTATTGATCCTTCTTTTTCGGCTGACTCTCTTCACCAGCCAATCGGCGGGCAATGAATTGGCGGACTTTGGGGAGTTTGCACTTAGGGAGGAGATTTACTGCCTCAGCTCGGTTTTTGGAAACCGCTGGATTGATACCATACCAAATCATTAGCGGCAACACGGGGTCGTTGGCAAATTTGTCATGAGAAACAAGTGCGGCGGCCAATTCCCAGCGTTTAGGATACGAAAGTGTCTGCAATGTGGAGGCCAAATGCAGTTGCACAAGCCCGGAAAAATCGGCCTCAGCCATCTGTATGAAACGCTTGAGGGCGATGGCGGATGGCGCACCGCGGTCGTTCAGAAGCTTGATTGCCCACACCCGGATATGTTCGTCATTGTCGTGGGTTTGCTTGAGCAACCATCTTTCGTCCAGATTACCGTCGGTGACATACAGGACCCACATTGCGCGCAAGCGACATTGGATAGAGGAGCTTTTGGAGTAATCATCCCGAAGTATCTTTCGGGCTTGGGCAATGTCGGCACGACCAACAGTGGCGCGCTCTTGTAATATTCGACGTGCAAGTCGCACGTACCAGTCGTTGGCATGGGTTTTCAATCTAGCCAACTCGGAGCTGGACAACTTGCTCAAATCCCCGATGAACGGCCTCGCTTTTCCGTGGGTGATCTTGAAGATTCGACCACTGGTACGGTGGATGCCATCATTTTCATGGCATTCTCCGATATCTGACCAATCGAGGACGTAGACACCGCCGTCAGGTCCATAGCTGAGTTCAATGCCACGAAACCATTTGTCCTTGGTTAGCATGAAATCAGGTGCGTGTTTGCCTACATAACCCGCACCTTGCCGGTGCAGAGTGTCACGGTTCACGCGAAGACCGTGTAGGTTTAGGGTAAACACGTTGCCGCGATACTGCGCTGGCCAATTATTACCGAGGTAAATCATCATACCGGTGTGGGCGTGGCCACCTCCGGCTGCGTCGGTCGCGCTGGTCATGCCTTTCTTTTTTAAATCAGCCCAGTGCTCTCTGCCCTGATCCCAATGAAAGTGATCGGCGGTTTGCTGGATGAGTTCATAGAGGTTTTTGTCATAGTGGTTTCCATACATGCGCTGGTATCGCGCCCCAGGAACTACATGCCAGAGATGCCCGATGACTGTATTAATGAAAAATAATTGTCCGTGCTCATCCCAATCGTGTCCCCATGGATTGGTTGTTCCATGGCAAACAACTTCAAATTTTTTGCGTGTGGGGTGGTATCTCCAAATTCCGCATTGAATGTCGGTTCTTTTATCTTCCGGTGTGCCGGGAACACCTACCTTTGAGCCGGGCCCCAGAATCCCATGTCGACCATAGAGCCAGCCATCGGGGCCCCAACGCAAACCATTGACAATATTGTGGCGAACTTTATCAGCGTCAAATCCATCGAGAATTACCTCTGGTTTGCCATCAGGCCGGTCGTCGTGGTTTTTGTCGGCCAGAAAAAAAATATTTGGCGCGCAGGCAGCCCATACTCCACCAAAGCCAATTTCGATGCTCGTCAATTGAGTAGCCTGATCCCAAAATATTTTTCTCTTATCAAAAATACCATCTTGGTTGGTGTCTTCAAGAATAATGATACGATCTTTCAGTTTCTTTTCAAAATTAGTTTCTTTCTCAGCGTAAGTGTAACATTCAGCAACCCATAATCGTCCGCGTGCATCCCACGCCATGTCGATGGGTTGCTGAACCATTGGCTCGGCCGCGCTAAGTTGCACTCGGAACCCCTCGGGAAGGCTAATTGATTTCAATGCCTCCACTGGATTTAGCAAGGGAGAGGTAAGTTCCTGAGTATTGAAAATCTTCGGAGTTTCTACAGATTTTTCCGCGGAGAATCCTGACAGACAAAGAATTAGTAGAGTGGGGGAAATCAAGGGTTGCATGCTCAGTTACTATTGGCAGTAATTGTCAAGAAGCCAAGGAACAACACGGAAATTTAATCAGTATAAAGGAGTTATTGGATTTCTGGAAATTATGGATCTGCAACCAATCACTAGATTACAATTCAAGATCATAATCTCTTTTGCTTTGCCAACAGCACAAGTTCACTTTTTTGGTGTGAGGTCGATATCGGGCTGATTTACATACCGCCCACGGGTTTGAACTTTGCGGATGATCCGGGAACTTGAATTAGTTCCACCCGCAGACCGGCTTCGCCCCGTTTGGCGCGGTCGATGGCGAAGGTCAGGGTTTTGCGCCCCTTACCCAGATGAATGGGTTGGG
>CAZTTU010000209.1:0-3374 GCA_964616045.1 uncultured Verrucomicrobiota bacterium
AATTATCGCGCTGCAGCAGTGAGGCGGAGTTGATCCACAACCGGCCGCCTTCCCAACCCTTGACAGTGGGCGGCTCCAGAATGGCCTGGCCGAGCTGTCCGGTAATCCGGTTGACCACCTGCAGATTCGGCCGCACCTCCAGTGCGCGGCAGGTGCCCAGAACCAGCTCAAGCGGGCTCTTGATGATGGCATGCCGTGCCTCGGCGCCAAAGAAAAGCCTTGAGGAGAACAGTTCACGCATCACCGGTTGCATCGAAAAATCGTGTTCCCGGATACGCGCGGCCAGCGCGGTGACTTGCGCCTCCGTCGGCTGGTCGAGCACAAAGGTGCGCAGCAGCTTGAAGGCGAGAAACCGCGGGCAGGCTTTATGCCCAAGGCAAAGGTCAATAATCTCGCCGCCATCAAGATTGCCCGACTTGCCAAATAACGTCTTGGTGCCGTTGTCGTGCTGACGCACGTTGAACCAAAACTTATCCTCGCGCACATGCCAGCCGGTGAAGGCGCGCGCTGCCTGTTTGATGTCATCCTCTGTATAGTTGCCCTCACCGAGGCTGAAAAGCTCCATCACCTCACGTGCAAAATTCTCGTTCGCATGTCGTTTTCGGTTCGCGTTGCTATCCAGCCAGATGAGCATTGCCACGTCCTTGGCCATCCCGTGGAGCATCTTGCGAAAACTGCCCAGTGACTCACGCCGAATCAGGTCATTCTGCGCGGTCATGTGCGGCACGCTGCGCACCTTGCCGTTGGAGGTGGCAAAATGGTTGTGCCAGAATAGCGTCAACTTCTCGAGATGCGGGTTGGCTGAGTAATACATGCGATAGAGCCACCACGCCTGCAAATCCCTGATGTTGTCCGTGTCATAGGCGGTCTCGCGCAGGAGCGGTTCAACGGTCCTAAATTCCCCCGACTCTTGCTGCGGCGTCAGCAACCGATCCAATGTCCGGGGCAGGCCTTCCTTGTGTGCACGGCTAATCTCTGGAGCCGATGCCCCGAACTGCGCGCGCCATAAAAGATGCGTGGCCTCACGGCGCGTCCATGCGCCTGGATCATTGGGCGCCAGAATGCCGGTGGGTTTGCTCACTTCAATTTACCTTCAAATTTAATCTGGAAACCATCCTGTTTAACCGAGGTACTGAACCGCGCAATATCAATGCCCTCAACCAACCGCACCAGGGTATCAAACTCCCAATTAGCCTGTTTGGCGGTCTTGCCGGTTTGGATGGACTTTGCCATCAGCGTGTCTCGGTTGGTCTTCGCCAAGCCAGCCAGTGCGTCGGGGTACAACTCGAAATTAAAATTACGGTTCACCCGCGTCTTATTCTGCGGCTTGGCCATCTCCTCCACCAGCGCCTTGCATAATCCCAGCGAGGTACAAAATACAAATCGACCGTTCACCGTGGTAGCACAAGGCATAAAGTTATATGAAATATCCAGCCGCTTGTCCTTGGGCTTTTTTAGGAACTGCACGGTATTTATTGGTGTACCCTTATGAACTACAGCAGTCATCACCGAAGGGGCTCGGTTGAGACCCTGCTCTGCAGCTGTAATATTTAAAATGGTGACAACCGTCTGGAAAACCAGTTGAAAGAGTCCTCCATTCTCAGGTTTATCCAGGTCAAAAATCAACGCAAAACCCGGAAGCTTGATCCCCGGTTCGCCATCGAAATGCTCAAAGGTTTGTTTTGCTGCCATCAAGGTGATGGTGGAGCCTATCGCGGGCATAATGTCCTCACCCACATCCTGATTAGGAAATAAATTTCCAATCTCCGACTCAAATGCATCAAAGCCTGCCATCAAATGTTCCTCCAAGATATCTTCACGATTCTTGTACCAGTCCCCGATATTCCGATGAATGGTAATCCCGCCCATCAGCCCGGGCACCTGGGGAATATCGCGTGTGCCCGGTGTGGTTGGATCAGACAAAAACCAGCCGTACTTTTGCCGCGCAGCATTTACGTCTCCTTCAATGGCCCCGACCAGGGAGAACCCACTTTTATCCGTATCGAGAGTCAAGCCGAGGTATGGGCTGCCAGCGGCCAGCTCAATTATGCCGTGGAAAAAGAACGAGGCTCCCCCATCACTCATTTTTCCCGGGGCTTCAAGGGGCTGATTGTACAGCTTGGCATAAGCCGGGAGATTGACGAAGCCACGGGCCAAGTGCTTGCCTGGCATCTTGTTCTTCACCTTCTTGTATACCAAATCCTCAGCCATGGATCTGGCGCCGCGTCCACTCAATCCGGCAATTGCCTGATCCAACAGATCAGGTGAAGCGGCGACCACCACCCAATCCTTTTGGAACGCCAAGAAAACACTCTCGTTCAGGCTGATAATCTGCAGCTCTCCATTTTTCTGACGCTTCACATTCTCATTATCAGCCAAAGTGATCAACGCATTCACCATATTGACTACCTTGGTCAAGGTTTCCTCCCCTTGCATGCGAAACATAAGCAGAGGCTTGAGTTCTCCCCCGTTATCCGGATAAACACCCAATGTTGCCTCATTTAACAACTTGTCAGCCGCCGTCCAAAGATCCATCCCCAGAACACCTTCCACCATTGCCTTGCCTGCCAGAACTTTGTTGAATTCAGGGTTTGTTACCAACTGCTTATACTGTGGTGTGGCCAGAAAAGTTTTCAAACTATCCGAATCACGCAGTTGAAACAGTTTGTTTCCCAGCCCGTTAAACTCCACGTAACCAATCGCACCCTTGGGCATGACATGGCTCAAAGATTGAGCGGCAAAAGCGCCCAAGGAAAGTGCGCACGTAAGCAGGGGGACCAACAATCGGATTTGCATGGGTTTCATTCTGAGGTTGTTGCACGTATTTGCAATTATATATTTGGGTGGGATTCGTGGACAGACTGAATAGGTTACACACCCGCTTGTGGGTTTGATTGGATTATGTTCTAATCCCTGCATGAGCAGTCATCTTGATTCCCTGCGACAATTCACAACCATCGTTGCCGACACCGGTGATTTTGAATCCATCCGTGAATACACCCCGCAGGATGCCACCACCAACCCCAGCCTTATCCTTAAGGCCGCGCAGATGGATGAGTATGCCGAATTGGTGGAGAAGGTTCTGGCTGAGGACGGGAACGAGATGACCGAGGCATTGGACAAGCTGGCGGTGTTTTTTGGGCTGGAAATCCTGAAAATCGTGCCCGGACGCGTAAGCACCGAGGTGGATGCGCGCCTGAGCTTCGATACACAGGCCACGCTGGATAAGGCGCGTTCGTTGATCGCACGCTATGAAGAGAATGGCGTTGATCGCAGCCGTATTCTTATCAAGATCGCCGCCACTTGGGAGGGCATCCGTGCAGCTGAAGAACTGGAGAAGGAAGGAATCCACTGCAACCTCACCCTGCTTTTCT
>CAZTTU010000210.1:0-2506 GCA_964616045.1 uncultured Verrucomicrobiota bacterium
TCTAATGGACACCAATTGGCTTGAAGGCAGGGCTGCGCCTTACGATGAGGACTTTAGGTTCAACGATGGCGGACCCGCCGCACTGTACCCTGAAGCTGGATGGGAGCGTGACTGGATGCTTGTGGCCACCAATGTTTCCCTCACCAATGGACTCTATCGGGCTGATATCATATTGACAGAGACACTTGCCCAACAGGAGACTGTTACAAAAATGAGCATCCTGATGTATCGCCCCGGCGGGCTGGAAACTCCCCCTCCCTAATGATGAAAATACAAAAACATACTGATAATTCGGCATTCACTCTGGTGGAAACCTTGGTTGCATTAGCCATACTGAGCATGGCCATTGCCGCAATGCATTCGACGTGGATGGCTATACTTGGAGCCACCAAGACCGGGGCACGTGCCACGGCACAAATTCAGCGTGAGCGGGTCGCGCTTAGCACCATGGAATTGGCACTGAATTGTTCCATTATCTACTTTAATGAAACTCGCCAGAATCAGGGTTTGACCAACGCTTATTCTTTCGTTGTTGAGGATGTTGACGGATTTAAATCAGTAAGTTTTGTGGCGCGACTGCCAGAGGATTTTCTGGGTAGTTCCTACTTCCCTCATCAGCCGATTCGACGGGTAACCCTTGCTGTGGAACCAGCCCAGAGTGGTCGCAACGATCTGGTCATGCGCCAATGGCAATTAACCAAGGTGGAGCGTGCGCTGGAAGAAGGAGACGATGGCCTGGGGATTACGTTGGCACGGGATGTAGATTTGTTTGAGGTGAGATTCTGGAGCTCGATCGCGGAGGATTATGTAGACTATTGGGATGAACCGGAGGTGCTGCCCAAGCGAATACGGCTTTTTCTGGCCCTGCGTGGCGAGGAAGGCGAAGAGGCTGTGGCGGAGGCATTGAGCATGCGTGAGTTTGCACTGGTTTCGGATGTGATTGCCGAGGACATGATAAGTCCAGATCCGCCTCCAGCAACCTCGCGCGGAGGATCAAGTCGCGGAGGCGGCCGTGATGGCGGCAGAGGCGATATAGATCGTCGGCTGGAGGAAGCTGTCAAATCGGGCAGGATAACTAAAGCACAAGCCGAAGCCATCAAGAAGCGAATGCAGCAGGGTGGTGGTCGTGGCCAAGGCGGTCGGGTCTCGGCCCGTCCGTCTGTTCCAGGTAATCCAGATAATTTCCGCGGGACTGGCCCCGGAGGCTCAAGTGGTGGAGCGAAAGGTGGCGGAAGCAAAGGCGGGGGAGGCAGATAGACTTATGAGATTGAAACCCCTGAAACTGAAGCACGCGCTCGGCTGGAATTGTCGGCGGCGAGGCATTGCGCTGATTTTAGTGATGCTGGTGATCATGGTGCTCGGGGTAATGGCCAGCAATTTTGCCACCAATATGAGCGTTGAGGCGACTCTTTCGCGCAATGCTTTCAATGATCGTCGGCTAGAATGGCTGTGCCGTTCCGGCGTGGAATTGGCGCGCTACATGGTAGGGCAGCAGTTTGCTGAACAACGTGAACCTTACGATGCTCTCAATCAACGCTGGGCTGGCGGCCCTGGAACACTCGAGGACTGTGTGCTAAACGCAGTAAATCTCAAGGAAACAGGTATGGTTGAGGGTTCACCTCTTTGGTTTTTGCAGACCGAGGGCGAAGAATGGAACAGTTATTTAAAAGAAGCCTCTCTTGAGGTAACGATTGTGGATCTCGAGAGCAGAATGAACGTAAATTGGGTGGCGCAGGAACACTACCCATCGCGTGACTCCATCAAGTCAGTGATGCAGGAAGTCTTGAAAATCGAGAATACAGTGCAGGACACAATTCTTGATTCGCTGGTGGACTGGGTGGATTTGGATGATGACCCACGCATCAACGGAATGGAAAGCCGGGAATACGAGCCATTTGGTTATAAGGCGAAAAACGGTTTAATCGATGACATGTCAGAATTGTTGTTGATTAACGGTATTCGTGGTGAGCGAGAGTGGTTGATAACGAGGCAGATACCAAAGGACGATGAGGGTAATGAAATACTGGATGAAGATACACGCCCATATATGTTTGTTCCTGATTTATTTACCGTGGTTTCCCGTGGAAAAATCAATATTAACACCGCGCCGATAGAGGTGCTGCAGATGGTGGCTCCTAGCATGATAGATTTCACCAACCAGATTTTGTTGGCACGGCAAGGTGAGGACGGGGTAGAAGGCACTGAGTTTGATCAACCGTTTCAGCAGGTTGGCGAATTAGCAGATCCGAAGATAGGTATGGATGGTGGCGCGGTAAGCACCTTGTCTCGTTTTCTGGATGTACGTAGCCTGACATATGAGGTTACCGTGTCCGCCGCAGTGGAAGATCAAGGCAAGACATTGGTTGCAGTTATAAGGCGGGAAGATGATCGGGAGGAGGAAATCAAGGTGCTCTATAGTTACTGGAAGGAAACCGGTCGGTGAGCCGTGTTGTGTTCGTCGCCGGCACGAACACGGGGGCAGGCAAGACAATCCTCACAGCTTTGT